>CAZYSW010000190.1:0-7795 GCA_964650105.1 uncultured Nannocystaceae bacterium | reverse complement strand
CATCGGATTGCTCGCCCTTCTGTCGGCAGCCGGTGGCTTCGGTGCCGGCGCGGCCGCAGACGCTACCGAGGACGAAGGTGCACGGAGAGCGGGGCGGTTGACGGGGTTCACCTCGCTCGGTTTCGGCCTGGCGGCGACGGCCACGGGCGCGACGCTGCTGGGAGTCGGGTTCTCCAAGCGCAAGAAGCTCCAGCGCGGCGAGATCGCCTTCACGCCGTCCGCCAGCCCCACCATGGCGGGGGGCGTCGTGACCGTTCGCTTCTGAGTGGGCGCGCTCCTACCGAGACGACCAGAAGCTCGCAACCCGCTGCTCGGTCGCGATGCGGTCGGCGCGTCGGCGTTCCCATTCGTCGGGAGGGTCGGCTTCGTGCCAGGCGCGGAACCGCTCGAGGTCGCTCGGCGACAACGGCAAGCCGTCCCCGTACACCTCGTGCATGTACAGATAGATGCGCGCAATGTCGCCACGGATGCTTTCGGCCGGCTCGGCCACGGCGCGGTGGCGGTCGACTTCGAAATCGCAGGCCCCATACAGGCGCTGCTCCCCCTCGATTTCGCCGAAGTCGTAGTTGGATCGATCCTGGGCGACCTCACCGATGATGGGCACCACGTTGAACAGGTCGGTCGCCATGGCCCGAAACTGCGGATCGTTTTCCATGCAGCACGAAACCCCCGTGAGCGGGGTTCCCTCGGCGTTGGTGCACGACGTGCTGGTCCAGCACGGCCGGTGCGATCCGAAGGCGCGCAGCGGAACGACGCGTTCCCACACGACGCGTCGGGCCAGCGCCTCTTCGGCCCGGGTCTCGTATCCACAGGTGCCGCGGGCGACCTTGTCGTCGGTCGTGTAGATGCAGCCGCAGTAGAACGTGCGCCGATGATCGGCCCCGATGGCCCGCGCCTTCTCGACGGCAGCGGCGAAATCGGTCGGTGTCCGGGGGACCGTGGCCGGGGGTGTCTCGGGAGCCGGGGGCGGCGGGGGCGGCGGCCGCGGAGGCTCGACCGTCGGGGACGCGGTGGGGGCCTTCTCCTCCACGGGTGCGTCTCCGTCCGTCGAATCGCACGCGACGACCCCGACCACGCAACACGCGACGAGCCACACCGCGGCCCCGCGCCGGCCCGTCGGGGACTGGGGAGACCCGCGTGACACGCGGTGCGAAGACTAGCTCGGATCGGCCCGGTGGGCGACAAAAGCGTCCCGCACCGCCATGTGCCGAGGGACCTTCCGGGGCAGCACGGCCATGAAGGGGCCGGGTCGACGAGCCCGGCGGGCGGGCACGGGCGCAGCCTCGATCCGCGACCGTCCCCGCCGCGTACCTTCGCTTCGCGCGTCCGATCAGTGGGGCCCGTGCTCGCTCTCGCGGGCCCGGTCGGCCCGCTCCTTGCGGTCACGCTCGCGAACCCACTCTCGCACCGTCCGCCAGTGGTCCGGCAGCGCCGGGCCGTCGGACTGCAGGAAGACCCGAAGCGCCTGGTTGGGGTGATCCTCGGGCAACGGTGCCAGCGCCCAGCGCAAGACGTCGTCGATGGTCTCCGCGAACCTGAACTCCAGCGCCTTGAGCACGTTCTTGGGCACGTCGTGGAGGTCCTTCTCGTTCTCGCGAGGACAGATGACGGTCTTGATCTCGGCGCGATAGGCGGCGAGGACCTTCTCCTTGAGCCCGCCGATGGGGAGGACGCGTCCCCGGAGGTTGATCTCCCCGGTCATGGCAACGTCCTTGCGAACCGGCGCATGCAGGAGCGCCGACACTAGGCTGGTGACGATCGTGACGCCCGCGGACGGCCCGTCCTTGGGAACGGCGCCCTCGGGGAAGTGGACGTGGAAGTCGACGTACTCGTAGAAATCCGGCTCGAGCCCCAAGGTCAGGCTGCGGGAGCGAACGTACGTGACCGCCGCAGTCGCCGATTCCTTGATCACGTCCCCGAGGTGGCCGGTCAGGGTGACCTTGCCCTTGCCCGACGTGATGCTGGTCTCGACGGGCAGGAGGTCGCCGCCCAGCGGGGTATAGGCCAGCCCGTTGGCCATGCCGATCATGTCGGACTCCTCGGCGCGCGTGAACCGGTACTTTCGCGGCCCGAGGAGCTTCTGCACCATCTTCGCGTCGACCTTGAAGGAGCGCTTGCGCTTCTGCTCCTTGATGTACTCCTTGGCGATCTTGCGCAGGACGCTGGCGAGCTCGCGCTCCAGGGAGCGGACGCCGGCTTCCTTGGTGTAGTGATGGATGAGCTCCCGAATGGCGCCGTCGCTGACCTGGATGTCGACGCCCTCGAGACCGTTGAGCTCGGTCTGCTTGGGGACCAGGTACTGCTTGGCGATCTTGAGCTTGTCCTCGTCGGTGTAACCCGACAGCTCGATGATCTCCATGCGGTCCCGCAGGGGCATGGGGATGGTGTGCAGCGAGTTCGCCGTACAGATGAAGAGCACCTCCGAGAGGTCGTAGTCGAGGTCCAGGAAGTGGTCGACGAACGCGTTGTTCTGCTCGGGGTCGAGCACCTCGAGCATGGCCGCGGACGGGTCACCCCGAAAGTCCATCGACATCTTGTCGATCTCGTCCAGGAGGAAGACCGGGTTGGCGGACCCGGCCTTGCGGATGCCCTGGATGATCTTGCCGGGCATGGCCCCGATGTAGGTCCTGCGATGGCCCCGGATCTCGGCCTCGTCGCGCACGCCACCCAGCGAGACGCGGACGAACTTGCGACCCGTCGAGCGAGCCACCGACTTGGCCAACGAGGTCTTGCCGACCCCCGGGGGGCCGACCAGGCACAAGATGGGCCCGCGAATCTTGTTGACGAGCTTTTGGACGGCCAGATACTCGATGATGCGCTGCTTGGGCTTTTCGAGCCCGTAGTGATCCTCTTCGAGGATCTGCTCGGCCTCTTCGATGTCGAGCTTGTCGTCCGTGCGATCGTTCCACGGTAGCGCCAGGACGGTATCGATGTAGTTGCGGACGACCGTCGCTTCCGCGCTCATCGGGCTCATCATCTTGAGCTTCTTGAGCTCCTTCTTGAGCCGATCGGACGCCTCCTTGGTCATCTTCTTGCGGCGGATGCGCTCCTCGAGCTCCTGCAGCTCGTTCTTGAACTCGTCTTGCGATCCCAGCTCCTTCTGGATCGCCTTCATCTGCTCGTTGAGGTAGTACTCCTTTTGGTTCTTCTCCATCTGCTTCTTGACCCGCGTACGGATCTTCTTCTCGACCTGGAGAATCTCGATCTCGTTTTGCATGAGCTCGTAGAGCTTCTCCAGGCGAGACCGTACGGACTCGGTCTCGAGCAGTTCTTGCTTGGCCGTCAGCTTGAAGTTGACGTGGGCCGCGATGGTGTCGGCGAGCCTCGACGGGTTGTCGATGCTCTGCACGCTGACCGCGAGCTCCGGCGGCACCCGCTTGTTGAGCTTGACGTAGTTCTCGAAGGTGGCCTGCACCGAACGCATCAAGGCGGCGAGCTCGGGATCGTCGTCCGGGTTGATCTTCGGCGACTCGATCGGCTCGGCCTCGACGTGGAAGAACTTGGTGGTGTCGAGGTAGCGCTCGATGCGGGCGCGGGTCTTGCCCTCGACGAGGACCTTGACCGTTCCGTCCGGCAGGCGCAAAAGCTGGATGATGGTGCCGATCGTCCCGTAGGCGTGGATGCCCTCGGGCTTGGGATCGTTGACCTTCGCCTTCTTCTGCGCGCACAGCAGGATGTGGCGATCGTCGGCCATCGCCTCTTCGAGCGCGTTGATGGACTTCTCGCGTCCGACGAACAGCGGCACGACTTCGTGCGGAAAAACGATGAGCTCACGAAGGGGGAGAAGGGGGATCTTCCGTGCCATGAAAACCTGCGCGCCGAGAGCGAAAGGACCGCGAATCGGCGTCCGAAAAGCTAGCACCCGCCTGTTTGGGGGTCAAACCGCGCACCTTCGCGTACTTTTCGGAATCGCGAGTGATCACGCCACCTTGGGGACGGGTGTCCCGCCGGTCCGAGCGGTGCCCACCGGCGCGCTCCTTCGATCTCGACCGTGGTATCTAGCCGCGCATCGATCGATCGCTGCCCGGGGGGCTCATCGCCGGGTCTTCGGACCGGCCATGGGGAGCGCCGGCGGTCGTGCCTTCGGCCGCCGACCCCACCCGAATCGGCAAGAGCGGACCCCCGCGTGCAAACCACCGCCAAAGCCGAGCCACCGCGCCCACCTCCATGATCGACCAGGGCAATCCCACCGATCCAGTCAAGGAAGCGACGAAGGCGGCGAGCTCCAAAACCGGTGCGCCGTCGAGCATGGCGGGCCAGCGCACGCCGAGCCGCTGCGCAACGGCATGGACGTCGGGCAGCGCAAAGACCTCCGCCGGGCGGCCCTGCAGCAGCAGCCGAGCCTGGACCAGACACAGGAGGACCGACGCCGCCCCGGCCGCGAGCAGCACGACCGCGGCCACCCCGGAACGATCGGTCTGCGCCACGATGCTGTACGTGAGGCCTCCGGTCAGCGCCGCCTGGCCCAGAGGCCGGGTGGCTCGCGCCAGGGTGTCGTCCCAAGCCGGCGTCGCCGGAGCCCCCGGGAGGAGCCGCAGCGCCCGCACCTTGGGGATGGCCGCCGCGGTATGGACCCCGAGCAGCAGCGAGAGGGTGCCGAGCCCGAGCCCGAAGATCCCCCCCACCAGCGTCAGCGGCAGCGAGGCGAGCGCGAGGGCCAACGCGACGAGCTCGAGCTGCGGAATGCTCAGGTGCGCGCCGGCGAGCAAGCGCAGCGTCGGCACCTCGACGAACCTTCGCCAGGTCGATGCCCCCGGGTCCACGATGTTCTCGGTGCGCAAGACCAGGTTCTCGGCGCGGGCTCGATCGTCGTCGTAGACGAGGCGTACCACGTCGCGTGGCCCGAGCCCTTCGGGCCACGGAAGCTCCTCGCTCACCGGCATCAGGGTGGGCACGGCGTCGAGCCGTCCGACGAAGCAGGCCGCGGGGCGACCGATGTCGTCGTAGAGCGTGAAGCGTTCGTCGGCCTCGAGCGGGTGCTCGACCATCAGCCGCAGCAAGGCGGCGTTGACGAGCGTCCCCTCGTACAGGACCAACGCGGCACGCCCGAGCGGATCGCCACCGGCCAGCTCGCGCGCCTCGGGGATGGACGCGCGCGCCCCCGGAGCGAGCACCACGCCCTCGAAACCGACCGCGAGCGCGGCTCGACTCGTGCGCTCGGCGACCGTACGCCCGAACACGCCCCGCTCCAGATCGGTGCGCGCCTCGGGATCGGGGAGAACCACCAACACCGGTGCGGCGACGTGCGGATGAGGATCGGCCGCCTCGACGAGATCGATCCCTTCGCTCACGTCCCCACCCTACCACGCCGCGCGTACGGGAGCGTCGGGGCGCCGGGCCACCGCCGGCACGCCGCGGACGGATCGCGATCACGAACGCTGCGGTGTCGGCTCGGGGCCGCATTGCTACGACGCTTCGTCGGGGCTGCTCGCCTTCCGCAAGGTCACCAGCGTCGCTCCCCAGCTCCCCTCGCCCATCCCGCCCAGGCGGTGGCTCACCACCGCCGGATGCCGCTCCAGGATCGCGTGGACGATGCGACGGAGGGTTCCCTTGCCCTTGCCGTGAACGATGCGGAGCTCCAGCACGCCGCGCTCCAGGCACGCGTCCAGGTAGGCTTCGACGACCGCGGCGACGTCTTTGGGTGGAAACAGGTGGAGATCCAGCTCTCCGTCGAGGGGGATGGCCCGCGCGCGGGGCTCGTCGGAGGCGTCGTGCTGCAGCGCACCGCTCCAAGGTGCCGTGGGGACGCGGCCGAGCGCGTCCAGGCGGATCGGGGACGACGGGTCCCAAGGGTTCATGCGCTCGATCGTGGTGACGGCACCCCAGGGCGGCCATCGAAGGCGACGCATCGTCGCGAAAGGGCGAAGCCGTCCGGGGGGGCCGAAGCTCACGGTGATGCGAAACACCTTCCCGCTCGCAGTCCTGTCCTCGCGCACCGAAGCGCATCCGTGCAGCGCCACCGCGAGCAAATCGAGCGCGCTCTCGCGGGCGGCCCACCGCTCGTCGGCGTCGTCGGGATCGAGGGCCTCGGTGTGCGCCCAGGCGCCCAGCCGCACCGTCAACGTGCCCGTGGAGAGCTCGATCGACGTCCCGAGCCCCTCGGGGCCCCGGGGCGCGACGGACCAGATCTCGCGCGTCTCGACGCGTTCGACGACCGCCGCACCGACGGCGTCGAACAGGCGCGTCAACTGCCGGGCGAAGCGGTCGTGCTCGGTCGACGTGGACATCGCGGGGGAGCGCCGTTCGGCGTGCGCTGCGGTCCCACGTTGGTACCGCGACCGCGACGGTGTGACCACGGGACCCAACGTCGATGCCCGCCACCGGTCGCGCCGGCGGTGCTTCGTCCGTTTCGGGCAACCCCCGGCGCGCCTGGACCGGGATTGTGAGGGGGCCGGCGCTTGCGGCAGACTCGGTGGGCCATGAACCGGCCCAAGAGCACCGGTGGGGACTCCACCGGCACCTCCGCGGCCGAGGTCGAAACGCTCATCGAGCCGCTCCGTGAGCGCGACGCCACCGAGGAGGAGGAGAGCCTCACCCCGGGCACACGCCTGGGACGGTACGTCGTCCTCGAGGAGATCGGCTCGGGCGGCATGGGCCTGGTGTTCTCCGCCTACGATCCGGAGCTCAACCGCAAGGTGGCGCTCAAGCTTCTGCGTCCGCGTCACCGCGAGCGCAAGAGGACCCGCAACCGTCTGCTCAAGGAGGCCCAGGCGCTCGCCAAGCTGGCGCATCCGAACGTCATCACCGTCTACGACGTCGGGACGTTGGGCGAGCTGGTCTTCGTCGCCATGGAGCTCGTCGAGGGCGACACCCTGTCGGGGTGGATGGCTCGAAAGCGGCGCAAATGGAACGAGGTACTGGAGGTCTTCATCCCCGCGGGTCGTGGGCTGGCTGCCGCGCACGCGGCCAACCTCGTGCACCGGGACTTCAAGCCGGACAACGTCCTGATTGGACGGGACGGCCGGGTGCGCGTGATGGACTTCGGGTTGGCGCGCCCGATGCAGGCCGACGAGGCCTCGGGTAGCTCGCCGGAGGTGTCCGAGGACGAGGACGGCGACGCGGTACCGGAGGCGAAGGCGGTCCCGTCCGACGACAGCCCCAAAGACGTCGCGGAGCCGATGCTCACGCAGACGGGATCGATCATGGGCACCCCCGCATACATGGCGCCCGAGCAACACCTGGGGAAGCCCACCGATGCGAGGAGCGATCAGTTCAGCTTCTGCATCGCGCTTTGGCAGGGCTTGTACGGCGAACGCCCCTTCGACGGCAGCGATCCCGCCACGCTGACGCGGCAGAAGCTGGAGGGCGCGATCGCGGAGCCGAGTGGCCGGGCGTCCGTGCCCGCCTGGGTGCGGCGTTGCGTCCTGCGGGGCCTTTCGCCGGCCCCCGAGGATCGCTTCGCGTCGATGGACGAGCTGCTCGACGCGCTGTCGAAGGATCCCCGGGCCCGGCGCCGCAAGATCGCCGCGGGCGTGGGCGCCACCGCCGTCGTCGTCAGTGGGGTGCTCGGTATCCATTATGTACGGACCCATCCGCAGGTGTGCCGGAACTCGCCCGAGGCGCTCGCGGCGGTCTGGAACGACACGCGCAGGGCCGCGGCCGAGCTGGGGCTCCGGGCCGTGGATCGAGCCCACGTCGAGGCGAGCTGGAAGGCCACGGTGTCGGTCGTGGACGCCTACGCCGACGCGTGGGTGCAGATGCACCGCGAGGCGTGCGAAGCGACGCACATTCGGGGCGAGCAGACGACGCGCATGCTCGAGCTGCGCAACAACAGCCTACGAGAGCGCCTAGACGA
>CAZYSW010000189.1:0-10166 GCA_964650105.1 uncultured Nannocystaceae bacterium | reverse complement strand
GCCTGGGGGCCCGCCTGGGAATCGGGATAGTTCTCCACGAGGTCCAAGAAGACGATCGCCGCCCCTTCGTGATCGCCTTCGGCCAGGCGGAGCTGCCCCTCGACCAAACGCTTGGCGAGCTGCTTTTCGGTCGCCACGACGTCCTTGGCGGCTGCTCGCTCGGCGTCGACCACCACCGTCTCCGCCTCGCGGATCTGCTCGACGAGCTCGCCGAGCGTCGCCCCCTTGCGGCGCCCCGGAGCGGCCTGCGCCGTCGCGCTCGCGACCACGCCGCCGCCCGCAAACGCCACGGCGAGACAGACGGAGGCGATCGAGCGCAGGCGCATCGTGCTACTCGGACTTCGCACGTCCGCGGCGCGCCGCAGGGAGCGGGCGACCGCTGGCATCGAGCGGGACTTCCTGCCAGTCGACGCTGGGACGGTCGCGCATCTCGGTGGTGAGGTTGCCCTGCTCGAAGCCCACGCTCGTGAGCTTGACGGCACCGTTTTCGGGAGCCGTGAAGCTGTGAGAGCTGCGCGACTCGAAGGTGTACCCCGACAGGTACGAGAACACGCCGTAGCCGTGTCCCTTGTACGTGAGCTCGATGGTGACGCTGTGCGGGCCCGGCGGAAGGTTGCCGTCGTAGATGATCACCTCGTCTTCCGCGTCCAACCCTCCCGATTCGTCGCTTCGCGCGTAGATCTGCGCTCCATCGAGCACGAAGACCATGCGTACCAGGCGGAAGCTCGACCCCATCAGGTTGCGGTGCGCCAAGATGACCCGGCTCCCCGAGAGCACCCCCCGAAGCACGGTCTCCTTGAGCAGCGACAGCCGGGCCTTGCTCCGGAAGATCTTGTCCTTGAGCTGATCGACCTCCACCCGCAGCCCATCGAGGCGGTCTCCGTAGATGTCGCTCTTTCGTGCATCGGGCGTGCCCAAGACGGGGGCATCTCCTCCCGCCGCCGGCTGCGAGGTCGCCGACTTGCCTGGGGCGGCCGCTGCCTTGGGGGCCGTCCCCGGCTTGACGACGGAGGGCTCGGCCGCAGGCGCCTTCGCGTCGCCGGCGGGGGGTGCCGCGGAGGCGGGCGGTGCCGCGGAGGCCGGTGGTGCCCCCTCGGATGCACCCTGCTCCGCCGGGGCCTTCGCGGGCGTCTGGGGTTTCATCGTCGACGGCCGTTTGGGCTCGGGGGCAGCACGGGCCGGACCGAACCCGAACCCGACCAGGGCGAAGAGGAGCGTGATCAGGATCGCCGGGATCCTCCCTCGCCCCCCACGACTTCGCGCGACACGTCCGTTTTCACCCGTGCCGAACATCTGCACGAGCATCAAGGTATCAATCCCTCCGTCCCTCCACCACCGGCCTGCCACGCGCTGCTCGGCGATTTGCACCGCGTCGGAGCCTTCGCCCCTCGGCGTTCATCGTCCACGTCGCGCTCGACTCGAGGTCATCCTCCGCCCCGTGGACGCCGTCGGCCGTTCGCGCTCGATCACCACGCGAACGCAGGGGCCACATCGGTACAGCCCCGATCCTGGACAGGTGCGTCGCCGACCCACAACGTCCGGGGCGGCCCGCACGTGCCGCGGGCTACCCGCCGCCTCGAGCCTCGGCGGCCCGAACGGCGTCGAGTCGACGCCAGATCGCCTCGAGCAGGGGCTCGATGCCTTCGCCGGTGGCAGCGGAGACGGGAAACAACGGGATGTTCCGCGCGCGGAGCTGCCGCCGCAATGCTTCGACCTGCTGCCGCCCCTGCGCGTCCTTCAGGAGGTCGATCTTGTTGAGCGCGACCACGCGCGGCCGCCCCTCGAACATGGGGCCATATCGCTCGAGCTCGCGCTCCAGGACGTCGAGGTCGCGCAGAGGCTCGCGGTCCGGATCGGGATCGGGCGCGAGCAGATGAAGGAGCACCCGCGTGCGCTCGAGGTGACGCAAGAACCGATGGCCCAACCCCTTGCCCTCGCTCGCTCCCTCGATGAGACCCGGCACGTCGGCGACGACCATCGAGCGCTCCTCGCCGAGCGCGACCACCCCGAGCTGCGGCACGAGCGTGGTGAACGGGTAATCGGCGATCTTGGGACGCGCTCGGCTGATGCGGCTGATCAGCGTCGACTTGCCCACGTTCGGGAATCCCACGATGCCGACGTCGGCGAGCAGCTTGAGCTCGAGCCGAAGCCACAATTGTTCCCCGGGTCTTCCGGGCTCGGCGTAGTCGGGCGCCCGATTGGTGGACGTCGCGAAATGGATGTTCCCTCGGCCGCCCTGCCCGCCGCGCGCAACGATCACCTCCTGGCCGTGCTCGGTCAGATCACCCAGCAACGTTCCGGGCTCGGGGGGCTTTCGGGGTCGATGCCGTCGGCCTTCGCCGGGCGGCGGCCAGGGGGCGACCGGGCGTTCGTCGTCCTCCGCGACGTCGTCGTCGACGACGAGGATCGTCTCCATCTCGTCGGCCCCCTCCTCCGTCTTCCAGGGTGGCCGCTCCTCGCCCTCCTCGGCGAGGCCCTCGACGAAGATCATGGTGCCCACCGGCACCCGGACCACCGCAGGCGCGCCGCTGCGTCCGCTCTTGTCGCGACTTCCACCGGGGCGACCGTTCTCCGCCTTGATCCGCTGCCGATAGCGGAGATCGAGGAGCGTGGTGAGCCCCCGGTCGGCCACGAACACCACGTCACCTCCGCGACCGCCGTCCCCTCCCGCCGGTCCGCCGCGCGGCACGTACTTCTCCCGACGCCACGCGACCGCGCCGTCGCCACCCCGCCCGGCTTGGACCCGAACCCGGACCTGGTCGACGAACTTCACGCGGCCTCTTCGACGCGCCGGTCTGAGTGTCGGCGCGTCCAGTCGACGGCTACTCGGCGGCAGCCGTTTCGACAGCGACCGGATCGACGGTCACGAACGCCCGTCGTTCACGGCCCCGCTTGTAGAAGCGAACCTTGCCGTCGCACAGCGCGAAGAGGGTGAAGTCCTTGCCCTGCCCCACGTTCGCGCCCGGACGTACGTGGCTGCCCACCTGCCGCACGAGGATGTTGCCGGCACGCACGTCCTCACCACCGAACCGCTTCACGCCGCGGAACTGCGCGTTCGAGTCGCGGCCGTTCTTGATCGAGCCCTGTCCCTTTTTGTGTGCCATGACGCGCCCTCCAAAAGATGGTGATCAGCCGCTGATCTCGTCGACCTTGATCTCGGTGTAGTACTGGCGATGACCCTGCTTGCGCCGGTAGTTCTTCCGGCGGCGGAACTTGTAGACGATGACCTTGCGACCCCGGCCCTGACCGGTGATGGTGGCCTTGACCGAGGCGCCGGGGACGAGCGGGGTCCCGATCTTGGCGTCTGCCCCCTTGCCGGCCAAGAGGACCTCGCCCAGCTCGATCTTGCTCCCGACCTCTCCGTCGAGCCTCTCGACGCGCAGCACCGCACCGGGCTCGACCCGATACTGCTTGCCGCCGGTCCTCACGATCGCCTGTTCGAAGCTGGCCATGACTCGTCTCCTGCTGCCGCGCGGTCACGCCGGGGCGGTCGCCCGCGGGAACGCGAAGCATATGGATCCGCGTCCTCGGGTCAAGCCCACGCCCCGCGCAATCGCCCGCGCGTCTTCCGCCTCTCGGTGCTCGACGGACGCGGGCCTCCTCGTATAGAGGATCGTGCCCCATCTGCGCAATTCTCGCAGGGCAGCCGCGGGTCACCATCCATCCGCGGGGCGGCCGACCTCGGGCGTCCCGGCGATCGTCACCGGAGCCGGCGCCGGGTCACGAACCCGATCAGACCGAGCATCAGCAGCGCGGGGACGGAGCTCGAACGCGAACCGATGCTGCAACCACCGTCCTTGCCGGTGGCCGTGCCTCCGCTGTCGCCTTCGGTCTCGATGCCGCCCGATCCGAATCCGTCGTCCGCCTCGGAATCGCCACCCCCCGTGGTGCCGTCACCACCCTCGTCATCGCCACCGGTTCCCGAGCCCGAGTCACCCGCGGCAACGCCCACGTAGATGGTCACCGAATCCCGCGTGACGTTCTCGAAGTGGTCCTCGGCCTCGACGGTGAGCACGTACGTACCCGGATCCAGCTTGGTGAAGTGGAGCGCGGCGCGATACTCGTCGTCGACGTCGCGATCGTAGTCGGGCTGGTCCCAGATGACCTCGCCGTCCTTCTCCACCACGAACTTCCAGCCGAACCCACCGTAGTTGTCGTCGACGATGGCCCGCAGGACCACGTCTGCCCCCTTGGGGAGCTCGAGGCCGTCCTCGGGCTCGACGATCTCCACCGTGGGAGGCTCGAGGTCGGGCTCGTTGCCGCCGAAGATCCAGGTCAGCTCGGCGTGGTCGTTCTGCTGGTTGTTGCCCTGCCCGCAGAACATCTCGTGCGTCAGCCGACATCCGGCGCTGTTGGGGCCCTGGCACTGCGACTCGCACAGACCGTCGCACGAGTCCTGAAAGCTCCCGTCACCGCCGCCGCAGTACGACATGACGCTGGCGCAGTTGAAGGTGTGGTCGAGGCCCCAGGCGTGGCCCGCCTCCTGGCTGGCGGTGTTGGCCGCCCCGGTCACCGATCCGCCGTTGCTGAAGGTGTAGACCACGTGACGCTGTCCCAGCGCGCCGCAGTCGGCCCCCGGCGCGACGCCGCCCGCCGGGGAGTCGAGGTTGGTGTCGGTCCAGTGGCCACCGATCATCTCCATCGTGTACGGGACCAGCTTGCGCGGCCGCTTGTCGTACATGACGCGGATCCCGTACGGCGCGACGTCGTTCTGCACCGCCTGCACGATGGCCAGGGCGGTCTGCTCTCCGCCGGCGAACGTCGGATAGATCCCCTGCTTGGCCAGCGTCGACCGGTTCTCGGCGGAGTTGTCCTTGCCCGAGTAGAGCATCCCGCCGTTGAAGTTGAGAAACAGCGTGTGCTTGCGCGGGTACTTGTTGCCGGGGATGTCCTCGACGGCCCAGATCGGCTCGAGCTCGACTTCCTTCAGTCCCAGCGCGACCTCTTCGGGAAGCACGACGCTGCCTCGCTGGACCCATCCGTCGGGAGTCTTGCCGGCGTTGGCCGGATCCGGCGGGGGAATCTCGTCGGGGTCGAGCTTGAAATCGTCGAGCGACCAGAAGTCGGGCTGCTCGACGGGCGCGGAGACGTAGTCCTTCGCCGCCGCGCGGGCCTCGGCGCTCAGATCGACCGTTCGCACCCGCGGCGTGTGAGCCCAGGGGTGATACCCGATGGCCGCGAGGTCATCGATGTCCTCCTCGTCGCCGGCGTCGGCCGGCACGGGGACGAGGAGCGTGACCAGGGGGAACAACCACGCACAACGAGTCCAACGGTCCTTCATCGCAGTTCCTTTCGGGCGCGGTGGGGCCCACCCCGATCTGCGCACGACTTCAGGCAACAATACGCGCTTAGCTTCCGATCTTTCAATCTGCACCGTACCCCGCAATTCGCGCGGACGTGCCGAGATGTTCGAGGAATTTCGCGCGAAGAACCACGTGTGCCTTAGTCGAGCCATGAGCAGCAAGCCCGACCGCACGCGCACGCTCGCGCGGCCCTTCGTCCCGCTGCTCACGGTGGCAGCGGGAATCCTCACAATCGGCTGTGCCTCCCCCGGCCACCGCCCGACGGTGCCGCCCGATGCGCCGAGCTCGACCACCGCGTCGGCTCCGTCCGAGCCCTCGTTCGCACCCGAGGAGCGGGCCCGCATCGCCAGCGTCCAGCCCTGGGTCGAGCAGGCGGCCTCGAAGCACCGCCTCGACCCCGACCTGATCAACGGCGTCATCTGGGTCGAGAGTCGGTTCGACGCGCGTGCCAAGAGCCCCGCCGGTGCGCGTGGGCTCATGCAGCTCATGCCGGCCACCGCTTCCGAGCTCGCGCGCAAGATGGGCCGTCACCGTCCGGCGAGCTACGACCCGGAGTTCAACATCCACGCGGGCTCGCTGTATCTCGCCCGTCTACTCGAGCGATACGACGGCAACGAGAAGCTGGCGCTGGCGGCCTACAACGCAGGTGCCGGCAACGTCGACAAGTGGCTCGCGCAGGGCGGCCTGCCGCCGCGCAGCGAGAAGTACGTGGCGCTGGTCTTCGACGCGCGGGCTCGCTTCAAGGCCCTTCGGGAGGGCTCGCGGCAGCCCGTCGTGGAGCCACCTCCGGAGGAAGAGCCGACCGTGATCGCGACGCCCACGCCACGGGCGTCCGATCCTCCGCGGGCGGCGATCGAGACGCCGCCGCCCGTGGTGCCCGAGGCGCCGGTCCGCTACGACCTCGATCGGGTCGAGTCGACCTATCGGCCCACGCCGCCCGAAGAGCCCCCGCTGGCCGAGACGCCCTACCCTCGCGAGACGAGAACGCCGCCCGCCGTACCGATGCGCCCCGGGCTCGATGCCGAGGACGCGACCGAACCCCCGCCGACCCCCGCGAAGGCGGCCCCGGCCGGGACCGGTTTGCCCTCGGTGCTCGACTGACACCGCCGCCTTCGGCCGACGGCGGCCACGGTCAGGGCTCGGCGATCCACACGGCCAGGCGGCCTCCGCTCTGGCCGCTGAACACCGTGGCGATGTCGAGGGCCCCGTTCCCGTCGAGATCGCCGAACGCCACGGCGAACGTCGGCTCCTCCGTCGCGAGCGTGACGTCGGGCGAAAGTTGCCCCGTACCGTCGTTGACGTACAGCACCACGCCCTTGGCCAGCGAGGGCACCACCAGGTCGAGATCGTCGTCTCCGTCGAGATCGATCAGGTACGGCCGATGGGCGTCGATCTCGGTCCCGAGCAGCGTCGGGGTTCCGAAGGTACCGTCGCCATTGCCGAGGACGTAGCCGAGGCTGCCCTTCATGCAGGTGAGCACGATGTCCTGCGTACCATCCCCGTCGATGTCCCCGACCGCCACGTGACGGCCTCCCTCGAACTGCGGGCAGATCTCCGGGGTCTTGCCGAGCTGGTCGAAGGTCCCATTCCCGTTCCCCGTGACCACCCACGCGCCGTCGTCGTACTGGTTGAGTCCCACGAGGTCGGCGAATCCGTCACCGTCGAAGGCCCAGTGGGTCACCGCCATGCCGGAAGCCCCTTCGTCGGAAATCCCGATGGAGGACGAGCTTCCCAGGGCCCACTTTCCGGAGGCAAGCGTCCCCGGGACGAACGCCATGGCGTAGGCCTCGGAGATCACGACGTCCAGGCGAGGATCGCCGTTCCCCTGCAGGACGACCATGTCGTTGTGGCTGTCGGTGAAGGTGGTGGAAAAGGCGTTGGGCTGGTCGCTGCGTTGCCAGTAGTTGTTGTTCTCGTTGAGCAGGATCGTGATCGGGCTGGCCGCCACCACGATGTCGACGTCGCCGTCGAGATCGCCGTCCGCGGCCGCGATCCGGAACGGGTTTCCGCCGACGGTCTCCGAATGCGGATTGCCGAAGCCGCCGACCCCGTCTCCGTTCAAGATGCTCACCGTCGACGAACTGCGGTTGGCCGTGGCGATGTCCAACGCTCCGTCGCCGTCGAGGTCTGCGATGACGAGATCGAAGGCGCCATTGCCCACCACGTGGATGTCCGCCTGCGCGGGGAGACAAAGCTCGCCGGGAGCGACTTGGTCGTCGCCGCACTCGGGCGTGACGACGCCGGTCTCGGTGCCGCTCTCGTCGCTCGGGCCATCGGTGGTGTCCGGGGTCCCCGCCGAATCAGTCGCCCCCGCCGTGGTGACATCGGCGGTCGACGACGGGCTTCCGCTCGGGTCGACGTCCGTGTCGGTGGTGGCGGTCTCGGTCGATCCTTCGGTCTGGGCCGCCGACCCCCCGCCGTCGTCGGGGTTGAAGCATCCGGCCGGGAGAACACAGAAAAGGGGCAGAAGCGGGACGCCGAGGCGCATGGTCACCTCCAAACTAGGGCAGGGAGGATAGCACGGCCTCGCCGCCGGCAAGGAGTCCCCGACCGCCTCGACCCGGATCAGAGCGCGTGGGTCCCCGCCGAGCCTCGCCCCGTCTTCTCCAGGAACTCGGGGTAGGTGCCGGGGAAGAAGTCACACCCGCGCGGCCCCGCCAGCTCCAGGATGCACGTCGCCACCTCGCTGACCATGTAGTGGTCGTGGCTGACGAAGATGAGCGTCCCCTCGTATTTTTGGAGCGCTTCGGTCAGCGCGCGAATCGACTCCAGGTCCAGGTGGTTGGTCGGCTCGTCGAGGATGAGCAGGTTGTCGCGAGTGAGCGTGAGCTTGGACATCAAGAGCCGAGCGGTCTCCCCACCGCTGAGTGCCTTGACCGGCTTCTCGGCGTCCTGCGAGGGGAACAGCATGCGTCCGAGCAAGCCGCGGATCTCCTGCACCGTGGCCTTCTCGTCCCACTGGTACAGCCACTCGAACGCCGTCTTGGCCGAGTCCTTGTCGATTCCCTCCTCGTGGTGCTGGGGCATGTAGCCCACGGTCACCTCGTGACCGTAGTTGATCCGTCCCTTGTCGGGCTCGAGCTGCTTGGCGAGCACCCGGCACAACGTCGTCTTGCCGATGCCGTTGGGGCCCACGATCGCCAGCTTATCGCCCCGGGTGAGCGTGAAGCCCACGTCGGAGAGCACGACCTTGCCGTCGAAGGACTTGGAGACCTTGTCGACCTCCAGCACCAACTTCCCGCTCGGGTTCTTCACCTCGAAGCGAATGAACGGGCGCTGAATGTTGGAGCGCTTGAGGTCGACGACGTCGATCTTCGAGATGAGCCGACGTCGGCTCTGGGCCTGGCTGGCCTTCTTGGCGTTGGCCCCGAAGCGACGAATGAACTCACGGAGCTCGTTGATCTTCTTCTTCTTGGCCTCGTTGGCCTTCTCCTCGCGCGTGCGCCACTCGATCTTCTGCCGCAGCATCTCGTCGTATCCGCCCGGGTAGACGATGATGTTCTCGTAGTCGACGTCGGCGGTGTGCGTGCAGACCTCGTTGAGGAAGTGCCGATCGTGCGAGATGACGATGAGCACGCCCTTGTACTTCTGCAGGAAGTTCTCGAGCCAGCGGATCGAGTCGAGGTCCAAATGGTTGGTGGGCTCGTCCAACAGCAGGATGTCGGGGTTGCCGAACAACGCCTGCGCCACCAGGACCCGCAGGCGCATCCCCGAATCCAGGACCGCCAGCTTCTGGTCGTGGAGCTCGGGGGCGATCCCCAGGCCGACCAGGAGCTGCTCGGCCTCTCCCTCGGCGCTGTAGCCGTCCTCCTCGGCGATCACGCCCTCCAGCTCGCCGAGACGCATGCCGAGTTCGTCGGTCATCTCCCCCTTGGCCAGGAGCATCTCCTTCTCCTGCATCGCGTCCCACAGGCGCTTGTTGCCCATGATGACGACGTCGCGGATGCGATCGTTCTCGTGGCGATACACGTCCTGGTGCAGCATGCTCAACCGACTCTCGGCCGGGTACGTGACCGAACCCTTGTCGGGCTCGAGCTCGCCCGCCAGGATCTTCATGAACGTACTCTTCCCCGCACCGTTGGCCCCCGTGAGGCCGTAACGGTTCCCTGGATCGAAGGTTGTCGTCACGTCGTCGAACAGGACCCTGCCGCCGTAGGACTTCGTGACCTCGGTAACCGTGAGCATCGCTTGCCTTCCTCGTCGCCCCTTGCCGGGAGTCGTCGGGTCCCCTCCCGCGCGCTCCCCTGACGTGGCCCGGGCTCGACCCGTCTCCCCCGCCCCATCGGGGGACGGGCGACGCGGCCGTGTGTAGGCCACTCCGCGGCCGTTGGCCAGTCGCGCATGACACGCCCACCCGCGCGACCGCCCTTCGCACCGCGAGGCGACGCATGGTCGGGTCGACCCACAGCCTGCTACGTTCGCCTCATGAAGCGTCTGTCGTGGTGGTCGCTCGCGCTCGCGATCGTCGTGCTGGCGTGGCCGAGCGCCGCGCGCGCGTGCAGTTGTCTCCCGATTCCCCCTCCGGCCGAGGCGCGGGAGAAGGCGGCGGTCGTGTTCGAGGGTCGGCCGATCGCACAGGCGCGCGAGGACCACATGCGCCGCTTCACCTTCGCCGTGTCTCGCGTCTTCGAGGGCGACGCCGAAGACACCGTGGACGTGCTGACGGGGCAGGATTCCGCCATGTGCGGCCGCGACTACGACATGTCGAAGACCTATCTCGTCTACGCGTCGCGCAACACCGACGGAGCGCTGGTGGACTCGATCTGCTCGCGCACTCGCCCGTCGGAGGACGCGAGCGAAGATTTCAGCGTGCTCGGCGACGGCCGTTCGCCGGGCGCCACACCCGATCCCGAGCACGGGGCT
>CAZYSW010000188.1:9660-10184 GCA_964650105.1 uncultured Nannocystaceae bacterium | reverse complement strand
GCCGCGATCGGTCTGCGGGACGTGTTCCGGGTGGGGTACGGCGCACTCGACAAGCTGCGCCGCGCCGCGAAGGCGCTCCACAGCGGAAGCCGGATCTCGCTGACCGGGCCGGCGTCGCTGCTCGACCGCCCCTGGGGGCCAGCGGTCGCGGCGTTGCTGCGCTGGTATCCCGAGCTGACCCTGCAGGCCACCAGCGCGCGAACGCGGCCGATCGCGGGCTTGCAGGACGTCGCTCGCGCCACGCAGCTCATCGCCCAGGCGGGCGCGCTGGCCCGGCTGTGCTTCGCCGGGGAGGGTTATGCGATCGACCCGGTGTGGATCACCCGCGTCGACGAGCCCGAACGACTGAAGCTGGGCGACCTGATTCGGACCGCCATCGTCCACGCCCACATGCCGGGGTCCCGCACCACCATGGCTCCATTGACGGCCGACGATCTCGCGTGGGCTCGCAAGGCCCTCCTGCACGGCCGACGTCTGGCCGACGAGGTCATGCGCGACTTCTCGGCGCGTTGCGACGCGTTGGG
>CAZYSW010000188.1:5877-9650 GCA_964650105.1 uncultured Nannocystaceae bacterium | reverse complement strand
GCACACGACGGCCCTGGCCGAGACGCTGCTGACCCGCCTGCGCGTCGAGCTGGCGGGCCTCGAGGCCGACGAGACGGGCAAGCCGGATCTGACGCGCGTCACCGGCGTGTTGACCATCCAGCACGTCGGCATGTGGCTGACGACCGAGACGGGCGCCGGACCCAACTGATCGCTGCGGTCACTCGGTCTCCTCGTCGTCCACGCCCACCGCCACCAGGGCCTTGGCGGCCGCGCGCCGCTCGGCTCGCTTGACGCTCCGCCCTTCCCCCTCGGCCAGCACCTCGCGGCGCCCGTCGGGAAAATGCAGCTCCACCCGTGCGTGCCAAACCGGGTCCTGCGGCGCGGGCTTGTCCCCGACCCGCACGTAGGTCGGCGTGATGCGGTATCGGGCCTGCGCCCAGTGCTGCAATCTCGACTTGGGATCGTTCCCGTGCTCGGGCTTCAGGCTGGAGAGCCGTTCGCCGAACAGCCGCTCGAAGACGGACGCCGCCGCCTCGAGCGGACGATCACCGGCCTCTCTCGCGTCGAGGAACACGGCCCCCAAGACCGCCTCGATCGCGTCGGCGAGGGTGCTCGGGTGGTCGCGACCTCCGAGCTTGAGGTCCCCGCGTCCCAGGTACAGATAGCGCCCGAGGCCGATCGACTCCGCCGCACGGGAGAGCGAGCGCTCGGAGACCAACAGGGCGCGCAACCGCGTGAGCTCACCCTCCGCCAGGTCCGGGAATCGGCACCACAAGGCGTCGGCCGCCAGAAGGTCGAGCACCGCGTCGCCGAAGAACTCGAGGGAGCCGTTGCTGGGCCAACCGAGCTCGGGGTGCTCGTTGGCCCACGAGCCCAACGTGAGCGCGACGCGCAAGAGCGCCGGCCGTCGAAACCTGTAACCCAAAGTCCGCTGCAGCTCCTCCAGCCCTCCCTCTGCCTCCGGAGCCGTCCCGTCGTCGACCGTGGCATCCGGATCGGGGAGCGTCTCGAGGACCTTGGGAAGACGAGTCATCGCGCGGACGAGGCGATACGGGTCGAGCCCGAAACACCCGCCGGCCGGTGACGGTGCGCGGGTGGCCGGGGCTGAGTCGAACGAAACATGACCAGTGTGCATCAGGCGGGCGCCGCCCGCAGATGGACAGCCGTGACGGCGTCGGCCGGCAAGAAGGCGCGCCGGCGCGGTCCTCCCGAGGAAATCCGCGTCACCGCGCGGGGCGACACCCCGGTGAACGGAGCGATCACCGTACCGCGGCTGGACGACGCCGCCTAGGGGGACGTACCATCGACGCGCGCGCTCCCGTCCGGGAGCATCGCCGTCTTTCGCCGGATCGCGACCATGAAAGAGCACATCGACACCATCACCGACCTCCTTCTCGGCGCCGCCTACTCCGACAAGCGACTGGAAGGCGAGGAGGTCGCGTCGATCTCCCGGCTGCTCTGCACGCTCTTGGGTGTAGACGACCTCCCGGAGGCGCAGAAGGCTCGGCTCAAGAGCTTCAACCCGGCCAGGTTTTCGGTCCAGGAGACCGCGGCCAAGCTCGCCTCCGAGTCCTCGGACAACAAGCGGAAGGTGCTGGAGCTCGTCGCGTCGGTGAACGAATCCGACGACGTCACCGACCTGGACGAGGACGCCTACCTGCGGCGGGTGGCCGAGGGGATGGGCATGTCCGCCGACGAGATCGCCGACCTCACGGTCCAGATCCTGGAAGCCGAGGAGATCTCGCACCTGCTCGAGGGCTGACCCCGCGCCGCGCGGGCTCGTCAAGCCTCCACGATCCAGCCCCCACCGAGCACGCGGTCGTCCCGATAGAAAACGGCCGCCTGGCCCGGAGCCGGCGCGTGGACCGGTGCGTCGAAGGTCACGCGCGCCCGATCGCCGATCCGCTCCACCAGCGCCGGCGCCGGAGGGCTGCGATGACGGACCTGGACGTGGGCACGAAACCGCGCCGGCAGGGGCTCGCCGAGGTGCTGGAGCTCACCGACCTCGATCGATCCCCTGTAGGTCCCCTCGACGTCGCCGACCACCACCGTACGCGTCTGCGCGATCACCCGCAGGACGTACCGCTTGGTCGTCCCCGACAGTCGCAAGCCGCGGCGTTGTCCTACCGTGACCTGGTGGATCCCGTCGTGCTCGCCGACTTGCCGGCCCGCCTCGTCGACGACGGGGCCGGGCGCCAGCACCGAGAGATCCTCGCCGCGCGCCTGCAACACTCGGCGCACCACCGCCTTGTGATCGCCCCCGGGCACGAAGCACAGCTCCTGACTGTCGGGCGCCTCGGCGTTGGGGAGACCCAGCGCCGCGGCGCGTTCCCGAACCCGATCCTTGGACCAGGTTCCGAGGGGGAAGCGGGTGAATCGAAGCGCCTCGGTCCCCATCGCGAACAGGAAGTAGCTCTGGTCCTTGAGGGGATCGACGCCGCGCAGGAGGGCTCCGTTTTCGTTGCGCGCGTAGTGCCCGGTGGCCAGGGCTTGGGCCCCCAACGCCCGGGCTCGGGTCACGAGGGGATCGAACTTGATCCACTGGTTGCATCGGGTGCACGGGTTGGGCGTGCGCCCGGCGGCGTAGTCGCGGGCAAACGGCTCGATCACGCGCGCGGTGAAACGCTCGCGTTCGTCGACCACGTAGTGCGCGATGCCGAGCCGTGCGCACACCCGTCTGGCCAGGTCGACCTCCGAGGGCGAGCAACACGTTCCACCACGACCGCGCACCGGGTCGAGCGACGCGTCGTACAGGCGCATGGTCATCCCGATGACCTCGTGGCCGTCTTCGAGAAGCAGCGCAGCCGCGAGCGACGAGTCGACGCCGCCCGACATCGCGCAGACGATCCTCACGGTCCCCCCCCTGCGACCGCACCTCGCACCCGATCGAGGATCACCGGGAGGACGGCGAGGAGCCCCTCCACGTCGGCGGCGGTGTTGCGGGGGCCCAACGAGATCCGAATCGCCTCTGCGGCGCGACGAGGGTCGAGGCCGAGCGCCAAGAGTACCGGCGAGGGCTCGAGCGTGCCCGCCGAGCACGCAGCACCCGTGGACACCGCAAAGCCCTCCAGGTCGAGGCTCATGCACACCAGTTCCCCGGGGCAGCCCTCGAAGCCAGCGTTGACCGTGTTGCCGGTGTTCGCGGTGGGGTCTCCGTGAATGCGGGCGCCGAGGGGGGCGAGCCCGTCGAGCAACGCCTGTCGGAGCGTTCGCACTGCGGCGAATCGGTCGACCTCGGCGGCAGCCAGTCTCGCGGCGACCCCGAACCCCTCGGCGAGCACCACCGCTTCGGTCCCCACGCGATTGCCCCGTTCTTGGTGCCCCCCGAACATCAGTGGGGCGAATCGAAGGTGCTTGCGGTGCACGAGCGCACCGATGCCCGCGGGCCCTCCGATCTTGTGCGCCGACAGGCTCAGCGCGTCGACCCCCCAGTCGCCGAGGGCGATCGGGATCTTCCCGAACGCCTGGACGGCATCGGTGTGCACGATCACATCCTCGCGGACCGCACGAGCGGCGGCCACGATGGCGGCGATGTCGTAGACGTTGCCGAGCTCGTGATTGGCCGCCGCCAACGAGACCAGGCCGAGCTCCGGGTCGTCGACCAACCGCTGGGCAACCTCCGCCGCGTCGATGCGCCCCGCCGCGTCCACGTCCACCCGGCACACCCGGTGGCCTTCCCGCTCGAGGTGTGCGGCCGCCCGGGCGACCGCCGGGTGCTCGAGCGGCGAGGTCAGAAGGCCCGCCGGACGCCCCGCCGCCCGCAGGGCCCGGGCGATGCCCAGGACCGCGAGGTTGTCGGCCTCGGTGCCGCC
>CAZYSW010000188.1:0-5864 GCA_964650105.1 uncultured Nannocystaceae bacterium | reverse complement strand
ACGTGACCTCGAGCGGCTCGGCACCGACGGCAGCGCCGACGCGACGACGGGCGCGCTCGACCACCTCTCGGGCGGCACGCCCCAGTCCATGGATGCTCGACGGGTTGCCGAGCGCGTGGGCGCGACCCAAAAGCTCGACCATCGCGGCCCCCACCTCGGGACGCAGGGGGCTGCCGGCGTTGTGATCGAGGCCGATCACGGACCCGCGATATAGCACGCTCGCCGTGCCCGCCCCGGACGGGCGGCGCCGCGGCGCACCGTGTCGGGCGGGGCGCGGGGCTCTGGGCACGGCTGCCGCCGCGGAGCGGGGTGCGGCTTTCCGAGCCGCCGCTCACGGGGAAAGCCCCCGCGAACGGACGCGGTGAACCGTTTGACGCCGTGCCGCCCGACGTGTTTTATCGGGCCGAGGAAAGCGTTGAGCAGCCTCACCAGCATGCTGCAGCGTGCGGGCCTGCTCGGGCCGGGGGACGCGTCGCGCGTCCAGGCCCATGCCCGCGAGCACGGTGTCGCCACGGTCGAGGCCGTGATTGCGCTCCGATTGGCGGACGAGGATGCGCTCGTCTCGTTCTGCCAGAGCAAGCTGATGATCCCGGTCGTACGCGCCGCGGTCCTGCAACGGGTGGAACCCGAGACCGCGGCTCGGATCACGCCGGCGCTCGCATGGGAGCATCAGGTGTTGCCCGTTTCGGCCGACGACGTGGGCAACCTGACCCTCGCGATGGCGGACCCCACCGATCTGCGCGCGGTCGAGGCCGTCGCCGCCCACACCGGCGCGTACCTGGTGCGCGCCGTCGCACCGTTGAGCGCCCTGCGCGCGGCCCTGCTGCACATCTACGGACCCAGGATCGCTCGCGCCGACGCCCCGCTTCCGCCCCCTCCGCCACCCGCCGCGTTCGCCTCCGCGCGCGAGGAGTTGACCCGAACCCCCGAAGACGTCGAGGACGCGCCACCGATCGTGCCCCTGTCGTCCGTGGCGTTCGCCCGGATCCTCCCCGCGTTGGTCGCCACGACCGATCGCGATCAAGTCACCGAGCTGCTCCTCGACTTCTTGGCCGCGGGGTTCGACCGCGTGCTGCTTTTCGTCCACGCCCACGGCCTCCTTCGCGGCCGCGACGCCCGTGGCGACGACGTGCTGACCGAAGCCGTTCGCAAGGTACGAATCCCCGCCGGCGCCCCCTCGGTGTTCAACGACGTCATCGTCGGTGGTCGGGCGTACTTCGGCCGCTGGCCCACCCAGCGCACCATCGACAAGGCCTTCGCGCGCGCGATGGGGGGCATGGAGGGGGACGTTTTGGTCCTCCCGGTTCGTCTGCGCGACAAGGTGCCCCTGCTCGTCTACGCCGATGGGCTGCGCCACCCGTTGGATCCCGGCTCGATCAACGCGCTGGTCGACGCCGTCAGCCGGGCCCTCGAGCGGATCATCTTCCAGCGCAAGGCGCAGTCCTGAGCCCACTCGCGTCGGCGAGTCCCCACCCTCGCGCGCCGGCCCAGCCCCGCGGCGTCCATACCACGGGACGACCGGGCTTCACCTCCGGCGCGGGTCGTTCAGACCGATCGGCCCACCCGTGCGCAGTGCCCCAGGTGGGCTTTCAAGTACTTGCTGGGGAGCTCGCGGGCGAGTTGGGCGCCCAGCCGTGCCGAGAGATCCACGAGCTTGTCGAGGTCGACCCCCGTCTGCACGCCCATGCCCTGGAGCATGTACACGACGTCCTCGGTGGCGACGTTGCCCGAGGCTCCGGGTGCATACGGACATCCGCCGAGCCCGCCCACCGCGCTGTCGATGGTGCGGATTCCGTGCTGCAGCGCGACCGTGATGTTTGCGAGCGCGGTGCCGCGGGTATCGTGGAAGTGCACCGCGAGCTGATCGAGCGCCAGCCCGGCCGCGAGCAGCCCCTTGAGGACGTACTCGACCTGCCGCGGCGTGCCGACCCCGATGGTGTCGCCCAGGCTCAGCTCGTACACGCCCATGTCCACCAGGCTCTTGCCGACGGTGATGACGTCCTCGAGCGGAACGGGTCCCTCGTAGGGACAGCCGTAGACACAGCTCACGTATCCGCGGACGCGCATGCCCCGGTCGAGGGCCTCGCGCACGACGCGGCGATACCTCGCCAGCGCCTCGTCGGTGCTCTTGTTGATGTTCTTCCGGTTGTGCGTCTCGCTCGCGGCCATGAAGACCGCGACCTCCTCCATGCCTGCCCGCGACGCGCCGTCCAGGCCCCGCATGTTGGGCACCAGCGCGCTGTAGGTCACCCCCGGCTTGCGGCGAATCCGGCTCGCGACCTCCAGGTGATCGGCGAGCGCGGGGATCCAGCGGGGGTTGACGAAGCTCGTGATCTCGATGCGACGGATGCCCGCATCGACGAGGCCCTCGATCATCTCGAGCTTGCGGTCGGTCGGGAGGATCTGCTTTTCGTTCTGCAGTCCGTCCCGTGGGCCGACCTCGTAGATCGACACCGCGTCGGGGACTGCGTCGAACAGGTGGAGCCCGGTGGCTCGGACGTCGCTGCCGACGCCTCCATGAGAAAGGTCGTCCACGCTCAAGATCCCTTGACTCTGGGGCGCACCATGTCGAAGGTCTCCTTCGTACGAGTGTACGCGATCCCTCCCAGCCGCCCGACGGTCGCCAGTCGCGCGAGATCGATGGGCAGCAAGTGACCTCGCTCATCTCGGCGAACGAGCCCTCGCGCGACCGAGAACAGGAGCACCTGTCCCAGCACCAGCGTGGTCGAGGGTTTGCCACTGGGGCCGCGACCCAGCGGGATGGCGTGAACCAGGCGGCACTCCAGCGCCGCCCGTGCGGCCCCGACCCGCGGCGGCGCCACGCGATGGGCCGGTGCCGACTGGAGCGGCCGGCCATCCGGGCCGGCGAGCGCCCATTCGCTCACCTCGGGTGGATACTCACCGGAGGTGACGTTCATCGCCGAGGCCAGCGGCTCGCTGACGTGACTGATCGTGAACTCCCGGCGGGCCAAGATGTTGGCGAGGGTGTCCTTGGGTCGACCATCCCGATGCCAGGAGATGCTGAGCATCACCATGGGGGGGCGCGAACAAACGCCCTGGAAATAGCTGAAGGGTGCGAGATTGGGGCGTCCTTCGTCATCGAGGGTGGACACCCACGCGATCGGACGCGGCGCCACCAAGTCGGTCATGAGCCGATAGACGTCGCGGCTTCGCAGCGATTCGGCGGGGATGGTGTCGTGCTCCACGGCGCGTTCGTGCGGGACCATGCCAGTTTTGGCTAACATGGACCACCGACCATGCTCGGGCCGCTCGCGTCACGTTTCTCCGCACTGTGCGCCCCCTTCGTGCTCGCGTGCGCATCGGGCTCCCAGCCGGAGCCCCCGACTCCGTCCGCCCCGCCCGAGCGGCCCCCCGAAGACACCGCCGCGCCCGAGGCTCGTTCGGCGCCCGTGGAGCCCGTGGCCGCCCCGACGCCCGAACCGTTCGTCCCTCCGGGGCCGCTCCCCGAGCGTTTCCTCGCGTTCGACGGGGCGTGCGAGGCAGGCGAGGCGATCACCGTCGCCGCCGTGGGCGACATCCTGCTCCACCACGAGCTCCAACGACAAGCCTACGCCGCCGAAGATCGATACCTGAACCTCTGGTCGGGCATCGTGGATCTGCTCAGCCGCGCCGACCTGACCTACGCGAACCTCGAAGGACCCACCGCGTTCGGCATCACGCGGCGCAACGAGATCGTCGACGACCCCGGGCTGGTGTTCGACAACGCGGTCTACTCCGGGTACGCGCGGTTCAACTACCACCCTTCGCTGGCCGAGGATCTCCTCAAAAGTGGGGTCGACGTCGTGTCGACCGCCAACAACCACGCCCTCGATCGCTGGTCTCTGGGCGTGGACCGAACGCTCGACGCCCTCGACAAGGCGGGTCTTCGCCACACCGGTACCCGGCGGAAGGGATCGCAGGATCCCTGGCACACGGTCACCGAGGCGGGCGGGATCCGGGTGGCCTGGCTCGCCTGCACCGAGCTCACGAATTTCGAACGCGATCGCAACGGACAGGTCCTGTACTGCGACCCGAACAAGGACACGATTGCGAAGCTGGTCGAGACGTTGATCGCCGATCCCGCGATCGACGCCGTCATCGTCACGCCCCATTGGGGCAAGGAGTACGCCACCGCGCCCAACGACAAGCAGCGCAAGCTGGCGCGGCGCCTCGTCGAGGCCGGTGCGATCGCCGTCATCGGCGCCCACCCCCACGTCCTCCAGCCATGGGAGAAGATCACCACGGAGGCCGGTCGGGAGGGATTCGTCATCTACTCTCTGGGCAACTTCGCCAGTCACCAAAGGGACCTCCCCAGCCGAACGACCGTGATCCTGTATCTGGGGCTGGCCAAGCGCGACGACGGCTCGGTGACGCTCACGGGCGTCGGCTACGTCCCCCTGCACGTGCGCATGGAGGGCAACAAGGCGCGCTTCTTCGTGGAGGCCATCGACCGCGTGGGCGGACCGGCCGACAGCCGTGCGCTCGTGGTGGGCATGTTCGGCGAGCCCAACCTCCTGCATCCCGACGACCGGCTGGACCTCGTTCCGCACTGCCGCCCCGATTGGGCGTTCTGGGCGAAGTCGGGGTCGTAGCCCGACGCGACGGACCGGGTCAGCGCCGGCGGAGCATCGATTTCAGGAACCGGCCGGTGTGGGAGGCGGCCACCTGGGCCACGGCCTCCGGCGTACCCTCGGCGACGAGCTCGCCCCCGGCCGCACCACCTTCGGGGCCGAGATCGATGATCCAGTCGGCGCACTTGATCACGTCGAGGTTGTGCTCGATGACCACGACGGTGTTTCCGGCGTCGACCAACCGCTGCAAGACTCCGAGCAGCTTGTTGATGTCCTCGAAGTGCAAACCGGTGGTGGGCTCGTCGAGGATGTAGAGGGTTCGACCCGTGTGCCGCTTGCCGAGCTCTCGGCTCAGCTTGACGCGCTGGGCCTCGCCCCCGCTCATGGTGGGTGCCGTCTGGCCGATCTTGATGTAGCCGAGCCCCACGTCCACCAGGGTGGTCAGGATGCGCGTGATCGGCGGGTAGGCGGAGAACAGCTCCAGGCAGTCGTCCGCGCTGCGATCCAGGACGTCGGCGATGCTCAGGCCCTTGTATCGGACGGCGAGGGTCTGGGCATTGTAGCGCCGCCCACCGCACACCTCACAGGGGACGTACACGTCCGACAAGAAGTGCATCTCCACCTTGACCATCCCGTCGCCTTCGCAGGCGTCGCAGCGGCCCCCCTTCACGTTGAAGGAGAAGCGCCCGGCCTTGTACCCGCGCGCCCGGGACTCGGGGAGCTCGGCGAACACGTTCCGAATCTGATCGAAGACCTTGGTGTAGGTTCCGGGGTTGGATCGCGGCGTGCGACCAATCGGTTTCTGATCGATCGCGATCACCTTGTCCAGCGCATCGAGCCCCACGATCCGACGGTGGCTGCCGACCCGGCCCGTGCTTCCGTGCAGCGCGCGAGAGAGGGCGGGCAGGAGAATGCCGTTGACCAGCGAACTCTTGCCCGAGCCGCTGACCCCGGTCACGGCCACCAGGACGCCGAGCGGAAACCGGACGTCGATGCCCTTGAGGTTGTGCTCGGCCGCGCCGAGCACCTCGATGAAACCCCGGGGCTCGCGACGCGCCGAGGGGGCCTCGATGCGCCGACGCCCGGCCAGGTATTGCCCCGTGAGGCTGTCTCGGGCGCGCTCGAGCTGCGCGGGCGTTCCGCTGAACACGACCTGGCCGCCGAGGTGCCCTGCACCCGGCCCGAAGTCGATCACGTGGTCGGCGGCGCGGATCGTCTCCTCGTCGTGCTCCACCACCAGCACGGTGTTGCCGAGGTCACGGAGCTGCTCCAGCGTCCCGAGCAGCCGTCGAT
>CAZYSW010000187.1:4813-10188 GCA_964650105.1 uncultured Nannocystaceae bacterium | reverse complement strand
CAAGCTCGCGGAGTGGGTCTACAACCTCGGCGAGGCGGCCGAGTACATGTTCGACCACTCCATCTTCCAGGACAACCTGGTGTTCGTGGACTTCTGCGAGCGCATGGTCAAGGAGACCAACCCGTCGGTGCTCGACAAGGCCGAGCGAACCCCTGCCCCCAACGCTTCGATCCATGGCTTTCGGACCATCGCGGACATCATGCGCTCGTTCAACCCCTTCCAGGGCGAGATGTATCGCGAGGCGCTCCACATGAGCCGCCTGACCCGCGAGATGTTCTGCCTCATGGAAGGGCGCCACGTTCATCCGTCGACGCTCTACCCGGGCGGGACCGGAACGGTCGCCAGCCCGCAGGTGTTCACGGCCTACCTGACCCGGCTCTTGGAGTTCATCGACTTCACCAAGAAGCTGGTCCCTCTCAACGACGATCTCTTCGACTTCTTCTACGAGGCCCTGCCGGGGTACGAGGAGGTCGGCAAGCGTCGCATCCTGCTGGGCTGCTGGGGCTCGTTCCAGGACCCGGAGGTGGTCGACTATCGCTACGAGACCATGAGCGAGTGGGGACGCGCCATGTTCGTGACCCCGGGCATCGTCGTCGACGGCGAGCTCGTCACCACCGATCTGGTCGAGATCAACCTCGGGATGCGCATCCTCCTGGGAAACTCGTACTACGACGACTGGGCGGAGGAACACACCTTCGTCCGGCGCGATCCGCTGGGCAATCCCGTCGATCAGCGGCATCCCTGGAACCAGACCACCATCCCCCGGCCGCAGAGGCGCAAGCTGGAGGAGGGCCCCTATAGCTGGGTGATGAGCCCGCGCTGGTACGACCGGCGCACCGGTGACCACCTGCCGCTCGACACCGGAGGCGGTCCGCTGGCGCGGCTGTGGGTCACCGCGCTGGCCAACCGCGTGGACACGCCGTACGTCGAGGCGACCGGGCACAGCGTGAAGATCGGCCTGCCCAAGACCAAGTCGTTTCCCGAGATGGAGCTGGAGTGGAAGATCCCACCGTGGTCGAACACCATCGAGCGGGACCGGGCACGGGCCTACTTCATCGCCTACGCGGCCGCCATGGCCCTGTACTTCATCGAGCAGGCCATGGACCGCATCCGGATGGGCGACGTGAAGATGTTCCAGGAGTTCGAGGTCCCCGACGAGGCCATCGGATGCGGGTTCCACGAGGCCGTCCGCGGCGTGCTCTCGCATCACCTCGTCATCCGCGACGGGAAGATCGCGAACTACCATCCGTACCCGCCCACGCCCTGGAACGCCAGCCCGCGTGACGTGTACGGGACGCCGGGGCCCTACGAGGACGCCGTGCAAAACCAACCCATCTTCGAAGAGAACGGCCAGGACGACTTCAAGGGCATCGACATCATGCGCACCGTGCGGAGCTTCGATCCCTGCCTTCCGTGCGGCGTGCACATGTACCTGGGCGACGGAAGGATCCTCAGACAGCAGCACGCGCCCATGTTGGGTGCATCGGCGGCCGTACCCGACGCGCGGCCATTTCCAGAGGAGGACGCATGAGATTCGGTAACGCGACGACGACCATCGCCAACGTGAGTATCGGACGACGACAGACGACGCTCACGCGCCCCACCCACGTGCCCGGCATTCGCGAGGGGAACACGAAGGGGAGCCTTGCGCGAGAGGCCGGCATTCACCAGGTGCGCGACATGGCGCGCTCTACCGCCGAGCGCTCCACGGGTATCAACCCCCACAAGCGCAACCCCATCGACCCCCGCAGCCCGAACCTGTCGCCTCCGTGAGTCCCGGCCGCCGTGGCCAAAGGCTCGGTCGGCTGGCGCACCGGTTGCAAGCCCGCGCTGCCGGTGTACATCGGACCGGCTATGGCACTGTCGAGCTTGGTGTCCCTCTTCGTGTCGGCCGTCCACCCGGGACACGGCGCGACCGAGGCCGGTGAAATCGCCCACTACCTGTTGGAACCGATCCACGTGCTCGGCCTGGCCACCTTGGTGGCGGGGTCGATCGCCGTCGGGTGGCTGGGCTCGGGGCGTGCGCGCGGCCGACCGGCGGATCACAGGACGGCACGGACGGCTCGGCGAAGCTGGGGGAGGTAGCTCCCGCCGAACAGCACCACGTGCACCAGAAGCGGATAGACCTGATACAGGGGGATGCGGTCGCGCCAACCGGGCGCCAACGGGAAGCTCTCCTGATAGGCGTCGAAGGTCCGCGGTCCGAAGCCGCCGAACAGGCGCATCATCGCCAGGTCGATCTCCCGGTGCCCCCCGTAGACGGCGGGATCGATGAGCATCGGCGCACCGCGTTCGTCGACCATGGCATTGCCGCTCCATAGATCGCCGTGCAGGCGCGCGGGTGGCTCGGGCGGGCCGCAGCGATCGTGCAGCACGGAGAACAGACACTCGAGCTCGGCGCGCGTGCCGGCGTCGAGCTCGCCCTGCCGGACGGCCCGGTCCAGCATGGGCGCCAATCGTCGGTCGCGGTAGAAGCTCGGCCAGTCGTCGTGCTCGGTGTTGTCTTGGGGCAACGGCCCGATGAAGTTGTCGTGCCCCAGCCCGAACCGGGGGGCACTTGCGCGGTGCAGGGTGGCCAGGCCTCGGCCCAGTCGCTCCTCGTAGTCCGAACGCCGCGGCGCCGACTCGACGAAGCGAAGGGCCAAAAAGGGCGGGACGTCGCCGACGGCCAGCACCTCGGGGACGGCGAGCGCGTCGGGGACGTCGAGCCAGGCGAGCCCCGCGGCCTCGGCTTCGAACATGCCCGCACCCTGGGCGTGGGTCTTCACGAACACGCGTGTCCCGTCGAGGTCGACCACCAGGGCTTGCGCCACGCACCCACCACCGATGGGGCGGGCCCGCGTGACGCGGGCCCCCAGCCGCGCCTCCAGAGCGCGCAGGACCGCATCAGAAGCCATGCCGCGACCTCACGTGGTCGAGGAAGCCCCGACAACCGCGGACGCAGATCTCGATCACGCGATCGAAGCCGTCCGCGCCTCCGTAGTACGGGTCGGGCACCTCGACGTCGTCGCCGGCATCGGGATCGAAGGTGCGCAGCAGGGCGACCTTGGCGCGGGCCGCGTCGTTCGGGGCGAGCTCGAGCAGGTCGGCGTGGTTGCTCCGGTCCATGGCCAGCACGTAATCGAAGCGCTCGAAGTCCTCGACCGTGAACTGTCGCGCGCGCCCGCCGAGCTCGATGCCGCGTGCACGGGCGGCCTTCGCCGAGCGCCGGTCGGGAGGCTCACCCACGTGATAGGCAGCCGTCCCGGCGCTGTCGATGTGGAAGTGATGGGCGAGCTCCGCCTCGGCGACCAGGTGGCGAAACACGGCCTCGGCCGTCGGTGACCGACAGATGTTCCCCAGGCACACGAAGCACACGCAGATGGGCACGGCCCGAGGATAGCGCAAGGCGGCCGGGCAGCCTCGGGGTGGGGCGAGCCGCCGCCGAGCTGCGGCGACCAAGCGAGGCACGCGCCGCTGCGGGGCTCACAGGGGGTCGGCGCCCGGCGCGAAGACGTCGTCGATCCAGACGCGGTCCTGACCACTGTTCACGCTGCCGTCCTTCGTGTAGCGCCATTCGAAGGTGTGCTGCCCGGCCGACACGTTGTACATCGCTTGCGTGGGACCGATGCTCCCCGACCAGCTCGTCTGCAGCACGCCATCGATGTAGAACCGAAGGAAGTCGAAGTTGTTTTCGGTGCTCTCCCTGTGCGTGAACGAGATGGTGCTCGCGACGGTGAACTCGAGCGTGACGAACAAGCTGCTGCTTTGGCTGTGACCGATCGTGCCGCTGACGGCCGAGTAGGTCCCGGCGATGGGAGAGGCGGCGGTCACCGTCCAGCCCGCGTTGCCACCGGTGGTCCAGTACGAACCCAACGCGCCCGACTCGAAGTCGTCCAAGAAGCTGTCACAGCCGGTGATCGAATACGTGCAGGTCTCGGCGACGCACCCGAGATCCCCACCGCTCAGGCCCAGGCTGGCACAGGTCTGACCGCCCAGGTCCTGGCCGTCGCACGCCTCGTTGCCCTCGGCGACACCGTCCCCGCACAGCGTGCAGCCGGAGGTGTCGAGCTGGCAGGTGGTCGGGTTGCAGGCGATCGTGCCCTCGGTGAAGCCCTCGCTTTCGCACGTGACGCCCTGCGGTACCGAACCGTCGCAGGTCTCCGCGCCCTCCACCATGCCGTTGCCGCAGTTGAAGCACAGCTCGGTGCTGAATCCCATGCAGTTCTCGAAGCACACCAAGGGGCCGTCACCGAACCCCTGCGACATGCAGGAGAGGCCATCGGGGAACGCGTCCGTGTCGCACACCTCGTCGCCCTCGACGATGCCGTTTCCGCACTCCGGAGGACCTCCGCTCGTTTCCAGCGAGGTGGTCGAGGTCTCGTCCATCCCATCGTCGGCACCCTCGGTCGTCTCCGAGCCGGTGGTGGTGCCGTCGCCTTCGGAGCCCGAGTCGGTCTCCGCGGACGATCCGTTGGTGGTCTCGACCTGTCCAACCGTCGAGAACGGGTCTTCGGTGATGATCGACGTGGTGCACGCACACGCCGCGGCGACGGGAATCCAGATCAGTCGTTTAAAAGCTTGCGAAACCCCCGGCAGAGCATCGCAAGCGGCCTTCGCAGGCTCAACGGAGCAGTCTCACGCGGACGGTCGATCGACCGCCCCGAGCCGTCGCCACGCGGGGCCTCGCGGCGCGCCATCGGGCCGCAGGAGGCGTCGTCGCGGCCACGATCGGCCGCAGTTCACGGCTTGTCCATGGTTGCTGCAAATTCGCGCCGCAGAGCGCGGTGAGCCAGCTCGCAGCCCGACGGGCGCACGTGTGTCGCGCTGGCCGGGCCATCGCTCAGGGGTCGCTCGTGCCGCGATCGTCGCTGGCCGACGGGGCGGGAACGTCCGTACCGCGCATCAATGCGAAGGCCACCGCCATGCCGGCCACGAGCGGGAGCACGATCGCCGCGACCCACAACAGCAGCCTCGAGCGTCCGCGTCGTCGCGTCGTGCCCCGCGCGTCGGCCCGCGCAGGCCCGGCGACGGACGGGGCACGACTGCCGATCGTCGCGTCGTCGTCCTCGGGTGCCGCCGGCTCCGTCGAGGCCGAGCCGTCGGGGATCGCGGCCGCGATCTCGTGCGTGGGTGCGACCCGCGTGCGCTCGAGCGACGGCGGCAGCGACCCGGGAGTTCCCACATCGCTCCCGTTCGGACGCGACGTGCCTTCGGCGTGCTCGGATGCCCGTGCGACCCGGTCGAGGTTGGTGCCTGCGGATGCGGGCTCGAACGGGGGTGCGACTGCCGTGCGGTCGAGGCTGGGCGGCGTGGAACTCGATGGTCTCGCGGCCTCGAGCGAAGGAGCGACGCGGGTGCGGTCGAGGCTCGGGGGTGTGGAGGTGGGGCCGAAG
>CAZYSW010000187.1:0-4713 GCA_964650105.1 uncultured Nannocystaceae bacterium | reverse complement strand
GGAGCGACGCGGGTGCGGTCGAGGCTCGGGGGTGTGGAGGTGGGGCCGAAGGAGGGAGCGACGCGGGTGCGGTCGATGCCGGTCGGTGCCGACGTCGACCGGACCACCGGGCGCAGCGGAGGGCCGATCTGCGTGCGGTCGATGCCGGTGGCCGCGGGGGCAAAGGCGCGTGCGACCGCATCGAGCGGCGGCGCGATGCGGGTGCGGTCGACCGGGTCGGAGGTCGTGGCCGTCGCTCGACGAGCAGCGTCGTCCGGTGACGCCGGAGGTGGGGCGGCGCGCGGCTGCAGGTCGTCGACCGAGGCGTCGAAGTTCGGCGTCGGAGGCACCCATTCCCGCACCGGCTTCCCGGTCGCGGCCCCTCGCGGTGAAGCGACTTGCCCTGCGTCGCGGGCTCGCGCGTCCGCGGCGTGTCCGGTCCGCGGAGGCTGGGGCTTTGCGGGCGGTCGCGATGCACCGCGCGCGTCGGCGACGGGCCGCGTCGAGGCGGTCGCGTTCGCCCACGGAAGCGGCTTGTCGCCGAGCAGCGCGGTGAGCCAGCGGGCGAGCCCGGCCTTCGACGGCACGATCCCCTGCGCGGCCGCGAACCGCTCCAGATCCGCTTGCAGCTCGGCCGCGGTCGAATGGCGTTCGGTCCGCTCGCGCGACAGCGCCCGAAGCACGATGCGCTCGAGCTCGGGCGGATAGTCGGGCCGACGCATCGAGGGCGGTGGAACGTCGCCGGCGAGGACCTGGTGCAGGATCGCGAGATCGCTGTCGCCCTTGAACAGGCGCGTCGAGGTCGACATCTCGTACAGCAGGATGCCCATGGCGAACACGTCGCTGCGGCGATCGACCGGCTCGGCCCGGCATTGCTCGGGCGACATGTACGCAGCCTTGCCCTTGAGCACGCCGGCCCGCGTGACGTGGGTGTCCGCCGCGGCCTTGGCGATCCCGAAGTCGAGGAGCTTGATCGTGCCGTCTCGTGACACGAGGACGTTGGCGGGCGAGACATCGCGATGCACGATCTCGAGGGGCCGTCCCTGTTCGTCGCGTTGCTCGTGGGCGTAGTGCAGCGCCGAGGTCACGCCCAGGGCAACGGTGAGCACGTGCTCGAAGGGGATCGGGTCGCCACGCTGCTTCGCCTCGCGCAAGATGACGCGCAGGTTCTCGCCGTGGACGTACTCCATGGTGAAGAAGAGGTCGTCACCTCGACCGCCCACGTCGTACACCCGCACGATGTTGGGGTGCCGCAGCCTCGCCGCCAGGTACGTCTCGTCACGGAACATGCGGACGAAATCGGGGTCCGCGGCGAGGTGCGGGCGCATGCGCTTGAGCACCACGAACTGCGCACGCCCATCCGCACCCGTGGCGCGCGCCAGATACAGCTCGGCCATCCCACCGGTTGCGAGCCGTTCGAGGAGCTCGTACCGCGCCCCCTCGGGACCTTCGAGGGTCGAGCCTAATCGCTGCGCGTCGGCACCGGGACCCGCGCCGCCTCGATGGTAGCAGCCCGTGCCGAGACTCCGCGCCCGGCAAGGAAGGCACGATCGCAGCCGAGACCACGGATCTGTGCGGATGCCGCAGGGGCACGCGTGCTCTCGCGCACCCCCGGCGGCTCACACGGTCTGACGCACGGGGCCGGTCCCCACGCGGCGCGGTTCGTACACGTTGGGGATCAGCGAGAACGCGAGAATCGCGATCGCCACCAGGCCGTTGTTCCACGCCGTGGCCGTCGTGATCTGTGGCAGGGCCCAGATCGAGATGAACAGCCACACGGCCAGCGCGCTGTTGAGGTAGCGGACCCACCCCTGCGCGGTCGCGATCAAGGCGAACAGCACCACGAGGCCGCCGACGATCCACGAGTTGAGCGCGTGGCCATAGGTATGCGTCCAGATGAACGGCGCGATGATCAGCCAGACGCCGAGCACTGCGTTCACGTAGCGCGCCCACTTGTTCATCGCATCGTCGCGAGCTGCGTAGTTCATCGCTCTGTCTCTCTTTGCCTCGGATTGCACACCGACAACATGCGCAACACGGCCGGCCGTTCAAGGCGTCACGCACCGCTTTCGCGGCGCCGAGCCCGAGGCCTGGCGACGCCTGCTCGAGGAGCGCCGGACGAGCCGAGCGGCGGCGCGGTGTCCGGGTTGCACGGCCGACCGCCCGCGGCGGGGACGTTTGACGGCATCGACGGCGGGCCTATGTTGGCGACGGGTCGGGCGTCGTGGACGGCGAGCATCACCGGGTCGGCGTCGTCCTGATCGGCCGCAACGAAGGCGAGCGGCTGATCAGGGCTCTGGACTCCGTGATCGACGGGCGACGGCCGGTGGTCTACGTGGATTCGGGGTCGACCGACGGCAGCGTGGCGCGGGCCCGCAGCCGGGGCGCGGAGGTGGTCGAGCTCGACATGTCCGTCCCGTTCACCGCCGCCCGGGCACGCAATGCGGGGTTCGAGCGCCTCCTGTCTTTCGACCCCGACGTGGAACTCGTCCAGTTCGTCGACGGCGATTGCGAGGTGGTGCCGGGCTGGATCGAGACCGCCGCCCGCACCCTCGCGGCGCACGCCGACGTCGTCGCGGTCTGCGGTTACCGGCGAGAGCGTCATCCCGAACGAAGCCTCTTCAATCGGGTCTGCGACGTCGAGTGGCGCAGCGGCCCGGTGGGCTACATCTCGTGCTTCGGTGGCGACGTGATGATCCGGGCGTCCGCCCTGGAGGCGATCGGCGGCTACGATCCGACGCTCATCGCCGGAGAGGACGAAGAGGTCGGCATTCGGCTCCGGCAGTCGGGCGGACGACTGTTGCGGCTCGATCGCACGTCCACCGTGCACGACGCCGACATGCACAGCCTGTCTCAGTGGTGGCGACGAGCCACGCGCTGCGGCCACGCCTACGCGCAGCTTCATCGCATGTACGGGGCGCCGCCCGAGCGCAAGAACGCCCGGGAGATCCGCCGTACCTGGGTTTGGGGGGCGATGGTGCCTCTGGCGGCGGTCGGGCTGTCGGTGCCGACCTTGGGCCTGTCGTGGGTGCTGCTCGGCGCCTATCCGTGGCGAGCTGTCCGCGCGGCGCGAGGGGCTCGCGCCCTCGGTTTCCCCTGGCGGCACGCCGTGGCCTGGGGCCTGTCGTGCACGGTGGCACCGATCCCCGAAGCGATCGGCGCGACCAAGTACCACCTCGATCGGTGGCGAAATCGGCAGCCTCTGCTCATCGAGTACAAGGGGCAAGCCGTCAGCGACGAGGCGGCCATGCATCGATGACGTGGCGGGTCCCGGGCACGAGTCGCTCGCCTTTGCCCAGCGCGCGCATGGTGTAGACCGACCACGTCCGTCGATCGGCGAGCCAGGCCGTGAAGTTGTCGGCGGTCTGAACGATGTACTCGAAACCCGCCGGGCGACCGGGGAGGGTCCGGAGCACCACGCCGTCGGGCGCCCAGGGCAGGTTTCGCATGTTGTCCCGATAGGGCGCCCGGTACATGAAGTACTGCTCGATGTTGCTGAGGTAGAGCACGCTCACCCGCAGGCGCGATCGCTCCAGCACTTCGCCCACCGCGTGCACCACCCCGTCTCGCGTGAAGTCTCCGCGCAGCGCCACGATGCGACCGCGGCGCGCGAGCTCGCGCAGGTGGGCGAACTGGTCGGGGTCGTTCAGAAACCACGGTGTGGACGCGAGCGCCAGCTTCGCGTGCAGGATCGCCAGGCGGCGCGCCACCAGGGGGCGCGCCTCCTGGTACGCGGTCCACAGCGCCTCGCCCGACGCCCCTCGGGTCGGCGCGTCCATCAGGATGCTCCGCGCACGCTCGACGTTCTCCTCGTTCCACAGCGCCTCGAAGGTCTCCCCGTCGGGGGAGGCGGCCAGAAGCGCCGCGTAGACGGCGTGGAGGTCCACCACCGCCTGATCGAAGTCGACCAGCACCATCAGCTCGGCCTTGGCCCAGGCCGCGAGCACGTAGTTCGGATCGGTTCCCACGCCGACGTGAACACCCCTTCGATCGCGAACGTGCTCGACGAAGAGGTCGAGCCGGCGTTCGTTCGACACCAGGTAGTGACGGTCGTTGATGAGCGCATCCGGGCCGGGGTCGGCCGGGATGCCCCGCAGGTCGTGGGCCGCCGTCGCCACGGGGTCGGCCGTGCGTGCGTCCACCGGCGCGACGTGGCCCGTCGCCAGCACGAGGCGGAAAACGAGCGCGAGGAGGCTGTGCATCGGCGAGCGAACGCTCGAGGCGAGGCGGGTCATTCCCGCGCGACGACGCCCGTCCACCGACGACCCGCGTTCTCGCGCGCGACGAGGTGGCGGGGGACGACGGCGGTGGATCGAAGCGCGACGCTTCGACGGACGGCACCGCGAGCGGATGTGGACCAGACGGGTTGCAACGGGCGCATCGCGCTGAAGCGAAAGCGGGCCATCGTCTTCTGCGTGGCGCGCAGTCATGGAGCGCTGCGCAGTCGGCGACTCCCCGACGAAAAGAAGTTGATGCCCCCGGTTGCAAACGGCCGGCGGCGGCATAGACCGTGCTCCGAACACCCCGCGTGACTGCCGCCGGGTGGCTCGCAATGGTGCGGGTCACCCGGCGGCAGAGAGACTCCCGCCGGGGTGCGCGGTGGCATGACCGATTACCACGAACCATGGGATGCGTTGCCGGCGGATGCCCGCGACATCCACCGTGCTCTGACGAGCCTCAAAGAAGAGATCGAGGCGATCGACTGGTACAATCAGCGCGTCGCGTTGTGCAGCG
>CAZYSW010000186.1:8279-10204 GCA_964650105.1 uncultured Nannocystaceae bacterium | reverse complement strand
CGATCTCCGATGCGGTGTTCTCCCACCACATCCCCCACCGGACGTCGAACACCGCCTCGCCGGCTCCCAGCGCGACGCCGTCGATGGTCCTCTCCTCGGCGGCCGCGGCCTGCAGCGCCTCGGCGCGGGCGCACGCGGGCGGCTCACCGAGCACGCACGACCGTTCGAACAGGGCACGTGCACGCACCGGCGACGGAGTCGCGTTCTCCTGACCGCTGCCGCTCGCGGCTTGCTCGGCCGCCGCGACGCAGGCCGAGGTCGACCGCAGGTCGCACGCGCGCAACCTCGCGAGGTAGGCGTCGGCCTGCGCCCCGTCCGATGGTGGCCCCCCGTCGGCGGTCGTCAGCTCCAGCTCGGCCGCACGCGCGCACGCGGGCGCATGGTGGCCCCGGCAACCGGTGTCGAGCAGCACCTTGGCCTCGACCGTGCCGCGATCGGGATCTTCGGCATGGGCGAGCGCGAGCTCGGCCGCGGCCACGCAGCATTCGCCTCCGTGGAGCCCGAAGGGGGAACACCCCTGCTCGAGCACCTCGCGCGCCCGCACGGGATCGGTCGCGCGCAGCGTCTCCCCCAGCGCCAGGCACGCGCCGGCGTCTCCCCGCCGGCATGCTTCGCTGCGGTCGGGCGCTTGCGGATCGGGAGGCGTCCACCCGGTGAGCTCGCCGAGCAAGCGATCGCCCAGCCGGCGACACGCCGCGACGATCATGCCCCGCGCGACGTCGTCGTGATCCGCGTCCCACATCTCCGGCGCGATGCCCCACCTCGTGTACTCGATCGTCGAGGGTGGATCGATGGTGGCCGAAAAGGACGCCAGCGTGACATCCCCGACGGTGACGCGCACCGACGCGACCACCGAAAAGCCCGGGAACAATCGCTTGCCCCCGCCCCCGTACAGTACGCCGGTCGCCTTCGCCCCCCATTCCAGGTGAATGCGCGGTGCGTCGCGGGTGGGCCGTGCATCGAACCCGTCGGGCGTCTCGACCTCGATCGCCTGGCCCCCGGTCGCCGCAGCGAACGCGTCCGAAAGCCCTTGCGCGCAGCTCCAGTCCCCCGTCGACAGGTGCTCGGCGACCTCCACGACGCGTACGTCGGGGCGATCCGGCAAGGTGATCGCGGCGAACGATGCCGTGTCGACTTCGAGCGGCGCCGCCTCCAGATAGACGAGGGTTTCGCCGGTGCCGGCCAGGCGCTCGAAGATCGGGTCCAGCCCGTGCGGGCGCGAGGCCCCCTGCTCTGCGAGATGGGCCACCGCCTGGGCGTGGTGTCGCGACAGCTCCACGCGCGCCTTCTCGAGGCTGCCGCCGTCTCGAACGTACTCCCGCCAAGCTTTGGGCGTGTCGTCCTGCAGGGCCCGACGAAAGGCCGGATCGGGCGCCGGCACCAGGACGTTGGTCACCCGGGAGTCGGCCAGCAAGAGCAACCCCACGCCCATGCACAGGGCGGTCGAGTGGCGGACGAACCAGTCGGTGGCTTTCGGCATGCGCCTTTCGTGAAGACGGCGTTTACCCGTGATCGATTGCAACCAAGGGCAGTCTACCGAAATGGACGCGGCATCGATATCCTCCACCCACCTCCTTGCGCCGACATCCCGCGTCGTCATCCCATGTCGTTCCGGGTTTCTCCCCTGCTTTGGGCCTTCGCGGCCGCGCACGTCGTCGGTGGCGTCTACGTGTCGTGGCAGGGGGCGGCGAACGGCTTCGACGAGGACTGGTTCTTGGCCGCGTTCGTCGGGCCCCTCCTCGTCGTCAACGGGATCGGCATCGCCTTTCGACGCGAGCCGTTCGACCGCAAGCTCAGCCGCACGATCGCCTGGCTGCTGCAATGGAGCGGCGTGCTCGGGCTGGTGATCGGTGCCTTCTTCGTGCGCGATGCGGTCGAAGGGGCGTGGAACACCGTGATGCTCTCGGCGCTGGTCGCCGCCTGGG
>CAZYSW010000186.1:3882-8179 GCA_964650105.1 uncultured Nannocystaceae bacterium | reverse complement strand
GCCACCGCGCGAGGTCAGGCCCTACAGCGCGACCTGGCGGTCGAAGGGGCGTGGAACACCGTGATGCTCTCGGCGCTGGTCGCCGCCTGGGGGCTGGCGTTCGGCCGCACCCTCGACCGCCACGAAGCCATCTTCGCGGCGAACGCCCGAGACTGCCGCCGTCGCTCAGCCACCGCGCGAGGTCAGGCCCTACAGCGCGACCTGGCGGTCGAAGGGGCGTGGACCGGAACCGCGTGGGGAACGGTCACGTCGAGGTCCACCCGGCGGACGTCGTGATGGCTGTAGTTGTGGATCACTCCGTTCATGATCGCGCTGTTGGGCACGTAGATGCGGCGATTGTCCGGCGTGTCGAGGGTCGTCGCGAACAGCCCGATCTCGGCCACGGTCCCCTCGTGTCCACCGGCTTCGATGAACTGCCCGGCGGTGAAGGGCCGGAAGATCAGGAGCATGACCCCCGACGCGAAGTTGGACAGCGTCCCCTGGAAGGCCAGCCCGATCGCCAGGCCGGCGGCCGCGAGAACGCCGCGAAGCTGGTGGTCTCGATGCCGAACATCCCGAGGATCGCCAGCACACCGGCCACGACGAACAGCCAGCGGGCCAGGCTGCTCAGAAAGGGGATGAGCGTGCGGTCGACGTTGCGCCGCGCCACGCGGCCGACAGCCGTCGTTCGATCGCGCGGGCGATCCGAAACGTCAGCCACAGGGCGACGAGCGCCCCCAGAACCTTGGCTGCGAACGCGGCCAACAACGGGGCCATGGGCGGCGGTGTATCCCGGCCGCCGCCGGCGCGCCACGGGTCTGTGCGCCCCGTCCTTTCCCCGGCGACTCGAACGACCCCCATCGACGACCGCGATCGGCCCCAGCTCCTATTCGCCCGAATTACGCCCAAACAACGCCGTTCAAGACAAATGGTGAAAACGTTTTCACCATTTGGCGCATTCACCGCAATCCCCCCGACACGCGACGACGGGCACGGGGCGCCCAGACGCAGCGCCGACCCCCAAACGCGCCGCCGATCGGTCCACCACGCCACGATCGCCCCGCACGAGACGCCCTCCTCGGAAAAGCCCGGCCCACTCGAGAACGCAAGGGCAGGTCGCCGACCAGCCCGCCTTCACGCCGGCGATGCCCTGGTCTCGCTCTTGCGCCACGCATCGACGAACGTTCGCGCGTCCGCCTTCCTCCACCGCTTCTTCGTCACCAACTTTCCCAGAACCGTGGTTCCACGCGGTCGCCGTTTCATGCGGCCGAGCGTACCGACCCATCGTCTCGGCCGCAGCGGTTTCTTGGGGGGGGGCGCTGTGGCGGCAGGTCACCTTGTCCCCTCCGAAGTTCACGATCTGCGAACTTCAGACCACACAAACCGCGTTTGTACCCTCCGAAGTTCACGATCTGCGAACTTCAGACCACACAAGCCGTATTTGCTCCCTCGAAGTTCGCGATCCGTGGGTCTCTTCGAGCTCGCGCCGGACTTGCTCGGCCTCATCGTCGGTGTGCTCGTGGACGGCGGCATCCACTTGACGAGGTCCTTCACGGGAGCCTGGCCGGGACCATCGCGCGTGAAGCCTGGCCCTCGGATGCGAAGACCTCCGACGCCCGGGTTGCCGAAACGGTGATGCGGATCGTCGTCCAAGGGCTCCTCGGGTTCCGACGCTTCGCAGCTCCGAGTCCTTCGCCGAGGGCCCCCGGGTCTGCCGAGTCGTCGACCTCGCGAGGCTACCCGTGTCGGGACGATGGGTGGCGCACAGGAAGTTGGTTCCTCGACATTCGACATGGGGCATCGACCGGGAAACGCTCCCGGCTCCCGCGACGCCACCACCTGCGATCCCATCGACTCGTGGAAACGCTCGGGTCGAGATGATCCTCGATGGTCGAGCACCCGCTTGCGTGGACGCCGCTTCTCGCGGACGTCGATCTTCGGAGATCGAGGTTGCGCAACCAGCGGAGAGGCCCCGCACCCTGTGGGGTATGCCCCGCATGTCGTGGTCGGCTCGTCTCGCCAGGGTCTTGTCGTGAACAATCGAGGCCTCCTGGGCGAAGCCGCGGCGGGGCGGCGTTCGGAGGCCGTGCGCCGACCTCGCCCCACGCGGTGTTCAGGGCGTCCTTCTCTCACCTCGCCCCACTGAAATCGCGAGCGAAATGCATCCGGGGGCGGCCTCGATCGACAAACGACATTGCCATGACCTTGCACCTGCGTGGATTGATGATGCAAAGCGATCGAGCCCAGCCCCAGCCCGGGCGACCCCTACGCCTGCCGCCGTTGCCCCGGCCGCCGCATCGCGACGAAGCCGAGCGCCAGGCCGGGTCGACCCCGCGCTCGCCTTCCGACAGCGACACCGGCTGGATCCACGAGTGGAGCCAGCCGAGCCGTACGGTCACGACGCGTGATCGGCCGCCCACCCGACTGCGTCGGGGGAACTGGCCGTCACCGTGGGACGCGGCGGGGGCCGTGAAGGTCCTCGGCCGGTGACCGCCTCCTCGATGCAGCGCGCGAGCTTGCGAACCTCCGTGAGCGTGTAGTGCTCCCGTCGCACCGCCTCGCGCCCGCGCTCGGCCATCACCTCCAGGCGCTCGAGCGGCGTGCTCATCACCCGCTCGATCCCTCGGGTGATCGCCTCGACCGATCCCGAGGGGACGAGCCAGCCGTTGTACCCGTCGACCACCAGCTCGGGAATCCCCGCGACGTACGTGGTCAACACGGGGCGCCCTACGGCGAACGCCTCCATGATCACCATGGGCAGCCCCTCCGCGAAGCTCGGCAGCACCAACGCCCGCGAGGCGGCGAGCGCCTCCCGGATCGCCGCGCCGTCGATCCACCCGGTGATCCGCAGGCGCGCACCCAAAGCACGACGGCGAGCCAGCGCCTCGATCTGCGGCCGCAGCTCCCCGTCGCCCGCCAGCACCAGCGTCGCATCGACGCCGCGATCGACGGCATCGGCGAACGCCTCGACCAGCAGGAGCTGGCCCTTTTGCGGCGACAGCCGCCCCACGCACACGAGCTGCCTCGACGACGGATCGATGGGGGTGCGGCTGTCGAAGAACTCGTCACCGACCGTGCAGTGCACCACCCGGATCTTGTGCCAGTGCTCGGGTCCCACCCACCGCCGGAGCTGACCCGCGCAGAAGCTGCTGATGGCGACCACGAATGCGCAACGCTCGATCTTGGCACCGAGCTTCAACCCCCGCGGATCGTCGAGCTCGTCGGGCCCGTGCACGGTGAACGAGAACGACGGCCCGCCCATGGCGTGCGCGATGGTGGCCACGGTGGCGGGGTTGGTCCCGAAGTGGACGTGGAGGTGATCGACGCCGCGGGCCCGCAGCGCGTCGAGCAGCAACACGGCCTCGGCGAAGTACACCAGGTGGTGCGGCAGCCCCCTCTGACTGCGCCATCCCAGCGCCAGCGCTCGCCGCAGGCCCGCGAGCGCGGCCCTGGGGTATCCCAGCACCTGCCGGACCGCCGCCCCGATCCACCGGGAGGGCGGCTGACTCAGCAACCGCGTCGTCCGGCCATCCTCGCTACGATCGTCGGGATCGACGATCGGGTAGGGCGTGTGCCGTATCGCGAAGCGCGACACCTCCCCGACCTGTCGCTCGAGCTCCACGAGCTCGCGCCGAATGAACGTGTGGCTCACGGACGGATACGTCGTGGTCAGATAGGCGATGCGCACACGCGTCCTGCTCCGAGGCGTCCGAGGTCGGTGTACCCCGCCCGCCGACGCCCGCAACACCGACCCCAGGGGCGGAACCCGCAGCGACGGCACCCCGCCGTTCTCCCCGAGCTTTGGACGCCGCGACCCGCGGTGACCGAAGCGTCACGACTCGACGACGATCTCCGCGGCGAAGGGCACCGTGGAGGGCGGGTCGTCGGGGTCGAACCCCAAGATCCCCGAGAGCGTCTGCAAGGCCCCTTTCTCGTCGAACCCGGCCAGCTCTTGCAGCGCGAGGACCAGATCGGCGACGGAGATTCGCCCTTCCATCAGCACGGGATCGGCCAGGCCCTCGGGCGTGACCGTCGCGGTGATCACCGTGTCGCTCAACCCGACCTTCAGGGGTTGGCCTCCGGAAGTCGTCGCCACCGGGATGCCGAGCATCACCGGCTCGGTGGTGATCACGTCGCCCACCCGGCTGACTTCACGCGCACGCACCAGATCGGTGTAGAGGACCGACCCGTCGCCATCGGCGTCGGGCGCCACGACCAGCGCCGAGGGGTCGCTCAGAACCCCCCACTGCAACGAGGGGAACACGCTACCCAGGACACCCTGCGCGGTCGGATTGGCCGGTTCGAGGAGCATGATGCC
>CAZYSW010000186.1:0-3872 GCA_964650105.1 uncultured Nannocystaceae bacterium | reverse complement strand
CGCACGGTTGGCCGTCCGCGCGACCCCGCCGATCACGTCGATGCTCCGATCGTCGACCATGAGCTCGCCGCTCACCGACCACCACCCCTCGTCGTCGCCGAGGTCGAGGCTCGCGTCCCCCGGTTCGAGCACGTGCGGCCCGACCTCGACGTGTCCGCCCAGCGCATCCGCCTCGGGCCAGGTCACCGTGAGCACCGCGCCCGGATCGGCCAGGGCCTCGGCGAGCTGCACGGTCTGGGCATCGGCCAGATCCTCGCCGTCGAGGAGCTTTCGGACCTGGTCGTGTCGGTTGTGCCAGTACGTCAAGAGGTGCGTCTTGGTGTGGACCCGGTACGGATACGTCGTGCCGTTGGGGACCGCGGTCTGGGGCGTCAGCCCCCCGCCGTACGTCTGCGCGGCCGGGTACCGATAGGCGGCTTCCCGACGGCGAATCACCGCCTCGGCGGCGACCAGGATCTCCGCGGCGGCGTCGAGGTGCGGCTGAGCGGCGGCGCGAGGATCGGGGCTGGCCTCCAGCGTCGCACGGCGGTAGGCGATCACCGCCCGGTACAGCCGGGCGGCCTGCAACGCCCGAAGATGATCGATCTCCACCCCGTCGATCACCTCGTCGATCCAGGGGAGCCCCGCCGGCGCCGACATCGACCGCACCGCCTGCAGGCGCGCGACGAAGGTGGCGTGCCGCTCGGCCGAGGCCTCGAGCAGGGCGAGGTCGGTCGACTCGAAGTGATCGAGCGCCTCGCTGCCCCATCCGGCGACCGTGCCGAACGACACGCGCACCGGACGGAACTCGAGGCCGCTGGCGGCCGCGATCTCGTCGGCCTGGTCCTCCCCGGCAAAGTACGCGTACAGCCCTCCGGGGCGCCCCTGCCAGTCCTTCTGATTCAAGAAGAGCTGGCGCTGATGCTCCATCACGTCCTCGAGCACCTCGATGGCTTCGCTCCGCGCGTCGCACCCGTCGAGCTCGGTCGGCTCGCACAGCGGGTCGAAGATCTCGCCGAGCACCGCCTGCAGAGGAATGTCGGTGTTCCACGCCAACAAGCCCACCGCGTAGTCTTGCTGCCAGTAGCCCCACTCCTGGCCGCTGTTGAACATGCGGTGGCCCCTGAGCGTGCCGGTGCCCCGCGACGCCAGCAAGGGCCGCAGCAGGTCGATGTCACGCCAGCGCGCCCAGATGTACAGCGGCAGGTAGACGGGGATCGAGTTGTCGAAAGACAACCACCACGATCCTTCGGGGAACCACGTGAGCGGGCGCCCGCGCGCGGACGCTCGCTGCATCAGGCACAGCTTGTGCTCGAACGTCCGCTGATTGTAGACGCGCGCCGGCCCCTCCAGCGGGTAGAACATCACGGTGTGCACGGACGCGCCCAGGCGCGGATCGGTGTGGAACGCCAGGTCGTAGTAGTCGCTGCGGCCGCTGTCGTTGGTGCCGTTGGGACAGCCGAGGTCGTCGTAGTTGGGCGTGGGCTGGCTGCCGGTGATGTGGACGTTGATCTCCACCTCGATGCCCGGCTTGATCGCCTTGGCGGTCTGTCCCGCCCAGTCGATCCACTGCACCGTCTCCTCATCGGGGGTGACGGTGAACTCGGTGGGCCCGAAGTGGATGGAGAACCACCGGGCGTCGGGCACCTCGGCCAGCTTTTGGGCCACCAGCGCCTCGATCTGCTCTCGGACCGGCACGTCGCTGTCGGGATCGATCTCCGCGGTGGACCCCTGCTGCTCGTTGTGCAGGGTGATGCCGACGCCGGTGGGAAAGCCCATCTCCCGGCGCAGCTCGTCGAGCTCGCGAACTCGCTCCTCCCGCGCCTCCCCGGTCGCCACCCCGCGTCCGGGCCCCTTGAAGCGGTTGCCGAAGTTCTTGACGATCCAGTCCTCGACCCGGACCGCCTCGTCGATGGGGTGGTCGGCGTCGGAGAACGCCTCCAGGTGCTCGAGGGGGTGCGAGCCGTGGAAGGACCACGAGCGCCAGGCATAGTCGGGCTCGTAGTCCATGCCCTCGCGATGCAACGCGGTGGGCCGACGCGCGCGCGTGCGCAAGGTGGGCCCGTCGAGGGCGGGCACGTACTCCTCCTCGGTGTGGAAGAACCGCACCCCCGTGCGACGCAGCAGCTCGTACGTCGCGTACTGACGCGCCAGCGGGGTCTTGCCGGCCATCAGCACGAACGTCGCCCCCTCGCCGTCGAGCCGGTTCTTCCAGCTCCCGTCGTCGACGGTCTCCAGCACGAAGCCCGACTCGTGAAGCTCGAACACCCGGTCGGGCTCGATACGGTCGGGGGCCAGGCGATCGGCCTCCATCACCAGCACCAGGCCCGCGCGGCGCGAAGCCGCAGCGGAGCGCACGTCGTCGAAGGCACCGGGGTTGATGCGCTGCACCTGCACCTCGCCCTCGTCGAGCATCGTCTCGAGGTAGTGCTTGGAGATGGCGATCATCCGCTCGCCGGCGTCGTCGGTCCGGTCCGGCGCGACGATCAGCACGCCGTCGGCCGCACCCGTCCGCGCGCGCTCGTCGTCGCACCCCGCCACCGCCAGCGACACCAAGAGCAGGCCCCGCGCGCGCCCCCGCCTCATCCCGAGCCAGCATAGCCCGATCACCCGGCGGCGCCGGTGTCCCACGCGCACCTGTTCGGATGCTCGTTTGCGCCTGCGGACTCCCCGATGCGGGCGGGGGCAGCCCGAGAATCGAAGGGCGGGAACGCCGCGGACCGGACCTTGCCCGACGGGGCGTACGGGCGACGTGTAACGTTTTGCGGCCGGCGGCCCTCCGGGTGATCACGGATGATCGAAGAAGGTCAGGAATCGCTGCCGAGGACCGTCTCCGCCGCCCACGACGACGCAGACGTCGTGGCCCGGGTGCGCAGCGGCGAGATCGACGCGTTCGAGGTGCTGATGCGCGCGCACAATCGGCGCCTGTTCCGGATCGTTCGCGGGCTGGTCGCCGACGACGCCGAGGCGGAAGACGTGTGTCAGGAGGCCTGGATCCTCGCCTACACGCGCCTCGAGACGCTGCGGGACGGACAGGCGTTCGGCAAGTGGCTCGGTCGGATCGGTGTGCGCTGTGCCCTCGGACGCCGCAAGCACGTCCGTGACCTCGACACGCTCGATCGATTGGATGCCATGCAAGCCACAGGCGAACCCCCCGAGCGTCAGATGCAGCGCAAGCAGATCGCCGAAGTGCTGGAGCACGCGATCGATCGGCTTCCCCCGAGCCTGCGCACCGTGATCCTCTTGCGGGACGTCGAGCAGGCGTCCACCGCCGAGACGGCAGAGATCCTCGGGCTCACCGAGCAGAACGTCCGCGTGCGCCTGCATCGGGCGCGCGCCCACCTGCGCGAGGATCTGACCGGAGAGCTCGCCGTGGCGCTGGAGGACGTGTTTCGGTTCGAGCGCGAGCGGTGCGATCGATTCGTCGCGGCCGTGATGCCCAAGCTCCGCGCCCTCGCGCAGCGACGACGAAGCGACTCGGACGATCGCTTCGATCGCTGACCCGCACGCGAACACGGGCTTTTTCTCGCGGCTTCGCGAAGCGTCGCCGCCGGCATTTCGAGCGCCCTGGTGCGCTTTCACCCACAGAAAGACGACAACGATGAACACACTCACTCGACGCCATCATTTCGCCCGGCTCGCACGACGTGCGGCCGTCTTCGGATTGCTCCTCGCCCCGCTCGCCTGCGCGAGCAAGGCATCTTCGCCATCGACGACACCCTCGGCCTCGGCCGACGCCGCGCCCGAGACGTTCGACGCGCAGGTCGCCCGCGGCCAGGGGCTGTACGGACAGCACTGCGCCGGCTGCCACGGCGCCGATGGAACGGGCGCTTCGGCCCCCGCGCTGGTGGGGGACGGCGTGCTGCGCTCGGTCGACCCTGCGGCAGACGTGT
>CAZYSW010000185.1:4760-10244 GCA_964650105.1 uncultured Nannocystaceae bacterium | reverse complement strand
GCTTCCACAACTGCAACCACCCGAATCGTCGTCGGTGGGGGCCCCCGACGACGACGACGAGCCGGTCGTGCCGTCGTCGGGGACGTTGCCGGTCGTCCCGGACGAAGGCCCTTCCCCCGACGTGCCTCCGCCGGCATCGCCACCGCCGGTGAAGGTCTCCGTGCCGTCGCCGCTGAAGGTCTCACCGCCGCCGGTGTCCTCTTCGCCGGGTTCTTGCGTGTGCTCACCGACCATGGCCCAAAACCCGGGGTCCCCGCCCTCGTAGTTGAGCGCCCAAAAGCCGATCCCGAGCAATTGCTGGTCCTCGAGCGCCCAGACGATCTTCTGCTCGAGCGATTCGGTGTCGTCGTACCAGGCCTGGCTCGTGGCGCTCGGGAAGTAGTAGGGCGTGGTGCTGGGCTCGTCCCACAACCGACCGTGGATCGCCGCGTCGGCCACCCCCTGGGCGAAGGTGACCGAGGTCGCGGTCCCGGTGGCCACGCCCGGGACCGCGTTGTCGACGGTGGGCCACACGTACCCGTACAGCGGCAGGCCGAGCACCAGCTTCGACGGCGCGACGCCGGTCGACAGGTAATCCTGCACCGACCAATCCAGGGCGTACTGGCCCCAAGGCGGCATCCCGAACAGCGGAGCGTTGGGGCCCGGGTCGCCGGTGCTCCAGTGGAAGTTGTACCCCATGATGAACAGCGCATCCGCAGTCGCGGCCAGGTTCGGGTAGTGATAGGCCTGCGCCCAGTCCACGGGAGGCGTGGCGACGGTGACCTCCGGAACGCGCTCTTTGAGCGCGGACACGAATTCCACGAGGTGGTGTATGTTTCCGGCGCCCATGTTCTCGAAGTCGACGGACACTCCGTCGCCGCCATGATCGTCGACGAGTTGACCGAGCGCCTCGACGGCGGTCGCACGGTACGCCGGATTGGAGAGGAACGTGTCGAGCTCGGACGTCGTGAAATTGGTGACCACCAGGTGCAACTTCACCCCGTAGGGCTCGGCCAGCGCCTTGGCTTCGGCGATCACGTCGGTCCAGTGGTGGGTGTCGAACAGCGTGCCATCGGGATTGAGGCCGACTTCGAAGATCGCGACGTGGGTGAGCCGATCCCAGGCGATGTCCTGCAGGGTTCCGGCCCAGTACGCGTAGTAGCCGTAGACCCAGCTCGTGAACGCGCCCCTCGCAAAAGGAGGGGTGCGCTCACGATGGTGCATGGTGGGCGGCCCGAGCCTGCGTGCACGGTGATCGGCGTGCACGCTCGGAGACGAAACCTCGGCCGAGCCGCTCAGTGCGACGACGATCCCTCCGACGAGCGTGAGCATCGCTTCGCATGCTAACAGGCGCGGACGCGCGACGAAGCGCTTTCGGGTGCTGGTCTCCCGTCACCGGGGGCTCCCCAGGTGGGCTCCGTTACGCGTTCACCAGGTCGGGTCGTGGCCCGCCGTGCACGCGCCCCGTGCTCGTCCCTCCGACCGCGGCCCACGAGTTCGAAGGCCGCGGCCCGCCCCGACGCGCCCGAGACCGCCGACCTCGGGCGGTCACCAATCTTCGCGGTAGCGCAGGACACCGTCTCGTACGCGCTGGAACACGGCCGTCGTGGCGCGCACGTCCCCGGCGTTGTACAGGGCGATCGAGGCCAGATCGCCGCGGGCGTAGGTCGTCGCCACCATGGATCCGTCCATCGCCTCCTTGGGGCTCGTCAGGCCGAGCGCCCAGCAAACGACGTCGAGGGACGCGGGTCCTCGCTCGCGCCCACCGTGCCCGAGCACCTGGTACAGATCGAGGTGCGGACGCAGCCCGAAGCGATTCGACAGGAGATCGACGCGCACCGGCACCCCGAGAATGAGGCTGCGGGCCACCATGAACGGGACGTCGAACCCGCGCCCGTTGTAGGAGACCACGACCTCTGCGTTCGCGGCCAGGGCCCAGAAGGCTCGCAGCAGGTCGCGTTCGGTCACCGCCCGAATCCACCCGGGGAGCGGTCCGCTGGAATCACCTCCCTCGGGGGGCACCACGAACACCGCGACCTCTTGCGTGCGCGGATCCTGATCGCCGTCTCCGACCGCCAGCGACACCACCTTCCCGAACCACGGCGAGAGACTCATCACCTTGCTCTCGTCCCACTCGTTGCGCTCGGCGTGCTTGGCCACCGCCTGGGCGATGGTGGGTGGAACCTTGCGCAGGTCGGCCGCCGGCACCGTTTCGATGTCGAACACCAGCGTGCCGCACGACAAGTCTTCGATCAGCTCGTGCCCCTCGGGGACCAGCTTGGTCGGGTCGTATCCGGGCTCGCCATCCTGCGCGCGTCGAATGCCCCGCACGTTGAGCTGCAGCGCATCCTTGTAGGACTCGACCGAGAACAGGATCTTGACGTGCATGCCGACATCCAGGTCGTCGACGGCAGCCATCGCGCGCGGCCAGTCGCTCCAGATCTTCGCCCCCATCGCGCGGCCGCGATCGGCCAGGCGCAGCTCGACGTACGGCTTACCGGCACGGGTCTGGCCCCGACGCAAGTGACGGATCACCGCGAACGCGGTGAAGAGCCCACCGGAGGGAGCATCGATGCTGTCGAGATCGGGGACGAGGATGTGCTCGGGCTGCGGTTCCATCGCGGTCGGGGGCTCGCGCGCATGCGAAGCGTGGGTCCAAGCGTAACCCTCGCGCCGCCGTCGGGGGGCCGGCGTGCACTCGGCTCCGCCACGGCCTCGGGAAGGTCGCGTGGGGTGAGAACGCCGTCGGCGTCAGGCGCTGGCAGGGCGCGAGACCGAAGGAATCCCGGGCGGATTCCAGCGTCGAGCAATGCCGTCGGCGTCGGCGAAGACGGTGCTCTCGCGTCGCGAGACGCTCGGGGGACCACGCCGGGGTGCGAACGCTTACGAGACACGCCTTGCGGTCGGCGGAGATCGCCTCGTCGGGTACGGCGCGGCCGCGGCGCGTCCTCTACGCTCGTGTCGCCGCCGCGACCAGCTCGCCCAGCCTCGCGTGGCCATCGCGAAACACCGGCCACCCGTCACCGACGAGCACCGCCTGGATCTCCGGGCGCTCGGCCAGCGCCCGAACCCCCGCCAGCGCGGCGTGGCGGTCACGGAGCTTGGCGTCGGGCAGAAGGTCCAACGAGCCGCCTCGATGCGCGCGCACGAGATCGCCGGTGACGACGGTGTCTCCGTCGACCACCAGCGCCAACTCGCCGGGGGTCTTCGAGCCGGTGAACGAGAGGACCTCGATGCCGTCGAACGCTGTGTCCCCCGCGGCGAGCCACCGGTCGCACGCCAGTGGGAAACCGTCTTGCTCCGCGGCCGGACCGGCCACCCGAGCTCCGAAGGCTTCGGCCAGAGCGACGCTGTCCCGCACGTGATCGGAGTTCGTGACCACGATCCAGGCCACGCCGCCCAGCGCGGTGGCGTGTCGGCGGTCGTGCTCCGACATGGGGACTGGATCGACCAGGACGTTGCCGCCACGGCGCACCAGAAACCACCCGTTGAAATCGAGGTTCCGTCCGGTGTCGAAGATCGAGAAGGTGAAGATGTCGGGGCGATGCGTGGCCTTCATGACGTCGTCTCCATTCGCTCCGCGCCGGCGGCGTCGAAGGGATCCACCGGCGGCTCGTTGATCTCGCTCGCGCACGGGATGGTCAAGCCATGGGCGCCCGGGGGTTTCGACGAACCGGGCCCCTGCGCTCGCGTGGCCCGACGAGGGCGGGCGCAATGCGATCTGCGCGTCACGCAGTCCCAGCCCCGTCGGGTCCATCCGGCGCGGGCTGCCGGCGCATCGACCCCGCCGGCCTCCACCCGCGGGCCGCGGCCAAGCGTCGGCCGCATACACCGTCCCGTCCCTTCTGCGGAGCCGAATGTCCCCGGCGAGCCTCTTCGGCCCGGCCTTCGGATATCCTGGGATTGTGGGACGTGTCGGCTGGATTGGTGTGTTCGTCGCGGGGCTCGGCGTCGCCGCGTGCAACGGCGGAGACGGCCATGGGGCGTCCGACGGCGACACCGACACTGGCATCGCCAGTCTCGGCCAGACGCAAGGCTCGGGCGAGGACGGGATCGAGTCCGTGAGCGACGACGGCCCCAAGCTCGACGCCGGGGGTGGAGGGGACGCCACCCAGGGCGGCGGCGACGATGGTGGCGCGTCCGGATGCAAGAAGGTCGACTTCTTGTTCGTCATCGATTCATCCAACAGCATGGCGACCAACCAGGCCCAGCTCATCGCGAGCTTCCCCGAGTTCGTCGACGGCATCGTCGGCACCCTCGAGCAGGTCGACGACTTCCACGTGGGCGTGGTGACCAGCGACGCTTATCCATGGAACGCACCCGGCTGCCAGATGCTGGGCGCTCTGGTGACGCAGACCGGTGGCAAGGACTCGGGCATGGAGACCTGCGGCCCGTTCGCGGAGGGCCACCGCTTCATGACGCAAGCCGACGATCTCCCGACGGCGTTCGCGTGCGCGGCTTTGATCGGCACGGGTGGGGCCAACGACGAGAAGATGATGGGTGGGGCCATCAACGCGATCTCACCCGCGCTCAACGCCAACGGCGGATGCAACGAGGGTTTCATCCGCGACGACGCCCTGCTCGTCCTGGTGCTCATCACCGACGAGGACGATCCGGGGACCTGCGTGGGGGGAGGCTTCGACTGCATGGGCTCCCCGGGCGATCCGACGACCTGGTACGACGACGTGGTCGCGGTCAAGCATCACACGGAGAACGTCGTAATGCTGTCGCTCACCCGTGGGGCACCGAACAATGTCTGCGGCCCCCCACAGGGGACGGAGCTCGACGGCACGCGCATCATGCAGTTCGCGTCCCTCTTCGGCCCCACCGGCCTGCTCGGTGACATCTGTGCGCCGTCGTTCGGTCCGTTCTTCGAGCAGGCCGTCGGCCTCATCGACTCGGCCTGCGACGGCTTCGTTCCCCCCGGATGATCGCCGCCGCGGTGGAAAAGCAGCCTTGGCGGCTTTCGCGGCGAGCGTCGGCCGTGCCGACCCTCGATCGCGGAGCCGTACCCGCAGTCGAGCGCCCGTGCGAACGAGAGCGGAATCCCGCGTTTGCGGCGCGGACCGTGGCCACGGCGAGCAGGCCGTGTTATCCATCGCCCCGCCCGAGCGAGACGACCAAGTCTCCGGGCACGCACCAGGAGCCGACGAGATGAAGGATCTAAAGGGAACGAAGACCCACGAGAATCTCAAGGCTGCGTTCGCCGGCGAGTCCCAGGCGAACCGGCGCTACCTGTACTTCGCCAAGATTGCCGACGTCGAAGGCTACCCGGAGATCGCGGGCAACTTCCGGGAGACGGCCGAGGGCGAGACCGGCCACGCGCACGGTCACCTCGACTACCTCAAGCGGGTCGGTGACCCCGCCACCGATCTCCCGATCGGCGACACGGCGAAGAACCTCAAGGCCGCAGTCGCCGGCGAGACGCACGAGTACACCGACATGTACCCGGGCATGGCCAAGACGGCGCGCGAAGAGGGCTTCGACGAGATCGCCGACTGGTTC
>CAZYSW010000185.1:0-4750 GCA_964650105.1 uncultured Nannocystaceae bacterium | reverse complement strand
CGCTCGCCAAGGCAGAGAAGTCGCACGCGGGCCGTTTCCAGGCGCTCCTCGACGAGATCAGCTGACCGGTGGGGCCACCGGCCCCCGGTCGACTCGACACCGAACCAGCGTACGGCTCTCCTCGCGGAGAGCCGTACGCAATTGGAGCGACGGCTCGAACCGGCCACACCTCGATCGGAACCTCGTCGTCGCGGCGCACCCCGCCTCGGGCACCGGGAGGTGTGCAGCTGCTTGCCCGCCCGGCGCCGGGTGCGGGCCGCTCCGGGACGCGCCAGATGCTACCTTACCGGCGACCATCATGGCCAAGGGCAACATCTCGTATCTGCCCACCGAGGGGCTGAGCTACGACCCCGCCGAGGACAAGTACTGGGACGAGGCGGCGCTCGACCAAGAGATCACCCGGGTCTTCGAGGTGTGCCACGGCTGTCGGATGTGCTTCAAGTACTGCGACAGCTTCCCCAGGCTCTTTTCGCTGCTCGACGACGAGTACGACGGTGACGTCCGACGGCTCACCCCCGAGGACAAGGAGGCCGTCATGGACGGTTGCTTCCAGTGCAAGCTCTGCGAGGTGCAGTGTCCGTACACCCCCCGGGACAAGCACGAGTTTCAGCTCGATTTCCCCAAGCTCGTCCATCGACACCACGCCATCCGGCGACGCCGCCAAAAGCCGCGGCTGCAGGATCTCGTGCTCCGAGACCCCGATGTCACCGGTGCGGCCGCCCGCGCCAGCTTCGGCCTCGCCAACGCCATGAACCGCGTGGCGCTGCACCGGTGGTTCATGGAGAAGGTGGTCGGAATTCATCGGGACAAGCTGCTGCCGGAGTTCGCGAGCCGCACCTTCGAGCGCCTGCCCGATGCCCGGCGCCTGGCCGACAAGGGCCCGGGTGGCGAGGTCGTCCTGTTCCAGACCTGCTACGTGCAGCACAACGAGCCGCAGATCGGTCAGGACACGATCGAGGTCCTCGAGCGAAACGGCGTCGACGTTCGCTGCCAGCGCGGCTTGCAGTGCTGCGGGATGCCGGCGTGGGAGCGGGGCGACCTCGAGCTCCTTCGCGAGAAGGCGCACCACAACCTCGACCTGCTCATGTCCCACGTCGAGAAGGGGTCGAAGGTGCTGGCGATCAACCCCACGTGCTCGATGATGCTGCGTCGGGAATGGCCCGAGCTGCTGCAGGGGACGGATCGAACGCGGGCCGAGGCGCTGGCGAAGGCCGTGATGGATCCGGGCGAGTTCCTGTGGTCCATCCGCAAGGAGGAGCGCTTCGACACCGCGTTCGCCAGCTCACCCGAAGGGCCCGTCGCCTACCATGCCCCCTGTCACCTGCGGGCACAGGGCGTCGGTTTCAAGGGACGCGACCTGTTGCGGAAGCTTCCGGGCGTCGTCCCCACGACGGTCATGGAGTGCTGCGGCCACGACGGAACGCACGCGATGACGGTGGAGGGTTTCGAGTACTCGGCCCGGGTGGGCAAGAACGCCTTTCGCGACATGCAGGACGTCGAAGCCGAGATCTGGGTCACCGATTGCCCGCTCGCGGCCATCCAGTTCGAGCAACACGCGGGCCGCCGGTGCCTTCACCCCATGAGCGTATTGGCCAAGGCCTACCGCGGAGAGCCGTTCGCGAAACGATTGCCCCCCGCCGGCGATCCTCCCCGGGCCGAGGCCGTCGTCGAAGAGGAGGAGAACAGACCATGAAAGGCTCCCGCAAGGTCGAGCGATCGGAGCTCCTCGACTACGTCACGTACGAGGAACAGCGCGCCGAGATCCGTCCACGGATGCTCGAGACCAAGCGCCCGCGACGGATCACGGTCGGGCCCTACCTCACCTTCTTGTTCGAGAACCACGACACGGTGTGGTACCAGGTCCAGGAGATGATGCGAACCGAACGCATCGTCAAAGAGGCCGACATTCGGCACGAGCTCGACACCTACAACGAGCTTCTGGGGGACGAGGGCGAGCTGGGGTGCTCGCTCCTCATCGGAATCGAAGACGAGGCCGAGCGAGCGAAAAAGCTGAGGGCGTGGCGGGAGCTCCCGCACCACGTGTACGCGGAGCTCGACGACGGTACGCGCATACGCCCGAGGTTCGATCCGCGCCAGGTCGGCGAAGATCGGCTCAGCTCGGTGCAGTACCTGAAGTTTCCGCTGCGGGGTCGCCTCCCGGTGGCGTTCGGCAGCGATCATCCGGCCTTGACCGAGCACGTGCGCCTCACCGACGAGCAGCGGGCCGCCCTCGCGGCCGACCTGGGCCGGTGAGATCGCCTCGAGGCTCCGTCAGCCCGCGTCGACGTCGGCCCGATCAGCGGCCCGAGCTCGACGTCCGCGCAGCGTGGTCATGAACACGATCCCCAACGCGCACACCCCGACCACGTCCACCGCGAGGCCGAGCTCGACACCGCCGAGCCGCTGCATGCGGCTCCACCCCGCGATCGCGGCCACCACCATCGCCCCCCACCGTGCGTACCACTGCAGCGATGGACCGCGACCATCGCTGGCCATCGACCGCGCGGTGTGGTGGGCGAGGTGAGCCCCGCTGACCACCGCGAAGCCCAAAAGCGCCCACGCAGCGATCGCCTCACCGCCACGCACGATCGCAGCCGCCACCAAAACGAGTTGGGCGTGCATCAACGCGATCGGGATCCTCACCAGGCGCGTCGCCGTTTCCCGCGAGCACGCCACGACCCCCACGAACAGCGCCAGACCGAACAGGAAGGGCGAGCCGAACCCGACGAGCATCAACACCCCCTCCAACATCCCCCGCCGAAACGAAGCCCACAGAAGCTGCAGAAACGACGCCCCCTGGGGCGTGATCGGCAACCCGGCCGCCAGGGCGATGGCCAGGCCGAGCAGCGGCACGCCTGCCGGTATCGGGGCTGCGGGGGACGCTTCGACCGTTTCGGGGCGAGGGTCGGTCATGATGCCATCCTCGCACGGACGCATGACCGCCCCAACTCCGGCATCCGCGCGCTTCGACCAGCGCAACGGCCGACGTGATATCGTCCTTCGATCCGTGGGGGTTTTGCCAGGCTCGTGACCTCCCCGCCTCCGACGACCCCGAGCGCATGCGCCGTCGAACGAGACCGCGCTCCCAGCGGTCGCGCGCCGACGCGCAGAGGTTACCCCCCCGTCGAGCTGCGCCGGCCCTGCGTCGTGCGGATCGGCGACGATGACGCAGGTGGCGACGCTTGGACCGTACGCGGTCACGCCCGCATGGAGATCCGATCGAAGGACCATGCGTCGAACGCCCCGGTCGACGCGCGCGCACACCTTTGCGAGCCCCTCGTGCACTGAAGGCCACCATGCGACCCAACACGCGACCCACTTTGCTGCGGCCCCTCGCCCTCGCACTTCTGTTCACCGCGTGCCAGAGCAAGTCCTCCGAGGACGCCGAAGGGGCCGGCGGGAGCGACGAGGCACCCACGGCCGAGCCCTCCGAAGCGGTGCCCCCTTCGTCCCCTCGCCCGTCGGACGTGCCCGGCTCCACCAAGCTCGGTCCCTCGGGTCCCGCCGTGCTGCTCGGTCGGGCAGCGACCGGCGCCGACCTGGAGGCCATCGCCGCGCGGGACGATCGCGAATCTTTGCTGGTCGCGATCGATACGCCGTATCAGATCTTCGAGGGCCAGGGGACCTATGTGCACGTCGCGGCCTGGCACCCCGACGGAAAGCCCGCCGAGAACGCCTCGGTGTTCGCCAACGGGATCGAGGTGGGTCGGACCGATCGCACGGGAACTTTGGTGTTCCTCTATCCTCCGCCCCAGGGCGGCGAGGAGGAGGATTCGAGCGCCCTCGGAAAGGGCACCATCACCGTCGCCGTCGACGACCGATGTGGGCAGGTCCCGTTCAGCCCGCATGCCCGTACGCCCAGCTTCGCCAGCGACCACCTGTACGTGTACACCGACCGCGGGGCGTATCGCCCCGGAGAAACGATTCACGTCCGTAGCCTGGGCTGGCACCTCGAAGAGGACTACGCTCCGCTCGAGGGCGCCGAGATCGGGTTCACACTCCGCGTCCTGGGCGGGGAGACCATCGCCGTCGCCAAGCAGACGACCGACCCCTTCGGGGTGACGACCGTCGATCTCTCCATCCCCAAGACCGCCCCCGAAGGGCTCTACGAGCTCGAGGTGGCCTACGGCCAGGAGCGGCAGTCCACGCGCTTGCAGGTCAAGGACTTCGAGCCGCCCACCTTCCGGGTCGAGCACACCCTGGGCCGCTTCATCACCGCCGACCAGACCACCCTGGACTTCGAGGTGACCGTGCACCCGGGCAGCGGCAGCCCCTTCGAGGGCGGCAAGATCAGCCTGTCGGCCCAGGCAAGCGGCCGCGAGCGGGTGAAGATCACCCGGGCGGTCACCGGGAGCGGCCCTCATGCCTTCGCTCTGGATGCGGCCCAGCTCGGCAAGCTCAAGGGTGCCCTCGGCGAGGGCGAGTTCGCCAAGCTCGTCTTGGAGATCGAGGACTCCGCCGGACGGCGCGACACCGTCGACCGCGAGATGCGGTTCACCAAGAACCCGTACGTCGCAGTGATCGAGGCGGACAAGGATCAGTACACCACCGACGACCCGGTCGAGATCGTCGTGAAGCTGAGCGACCTGGATGGAGCCCCCATTCGCGCTCGCAAGCTGACGCTCGAGGCCGGCGGCGAGACCCTGGTGTCCACGACCGACGCCAAGGGCATGGCTCGCTTCACGCTGAAGATGCCCGGCAGCAACCTCGATGTCGCCGTACACATCGAGGGCGTGGCCGATCCGATCGC
>CAZYSW010000184.1:0-10460 GCA_964650105.1 uncultured Nannocystaceae bacterium | reverse complement strand
CGCGCGCTGGGGACATCGTGATCCTGCACGATCCGCAGACCGCGGGGATGATCCCGCACCTGGCCCAGCACGGGGTGCACACCATCTGGCGCTGTCACATCGGGAGCGACGCCCGCAACTCTGACGAGGCGGAGGCGTGGGCGTTCCTCATGCCGTACCTGCGGCACGCCGATGCCTACGTGTTCAGCCGCCCAGCCTACGTGCCGCCGCAGCTCGAGGGCGAGCGCGTGATGATCATACAGCCGAGCATCGACGCGTTCTCGCCCAAGAACCAAGAGCTCTCCCGCGACCGTGTGCTCGCCATCTTGGGCCACGTGGGGTTGATCGAGTGCGGCGGGCCGTGCGAGGGTGTCGACCTGGCGTATACGCGCGGCGACGGGACCCCGGGTCGGGTCGAGCGCCATGCCGACATCATTCGATCGGGGCGCAGCCCGACCCCGGATGCTCCGCTGGTCGTGCAGGTGTCGCGCTGGGATCCCCTCAAGGACATGGTCGGCGTGCTGCGGGGCTTCGCCGCGCTCGACCGGGAGGCGCACGGGTTGCAGTGCGAGCTGGTGCTGGCCGGACCCAACGTGAACGCCGTCGCCGACGACCCGGAGGGACCCGCGATCTTCGACGAGGTGCTCAGGACGTGGTTTTCGCTGCCGGCGGCGACGCGCAACCACGTTCAGCTCGCGATGTTGCCGACCGAGGATCCCGACGAGAACGCGGCCATCGTGAACGCGCTTCAACGCCACGCCACGATCGTCGTGCAGAAGAGCCTGCACGAGGGGTTCGGCCTGACGGTGACCGAGGCGATGTGGAAGGGCCGACCGGTCGTGGCGAGCAAGGTCGGTGGCATCCAGGACCAGATCGTCGACGGGGTCCATGGCTGCCTGCTGGACGACCCCACCGATCTGGACGCGTTTCGACGGGCGCTCGAGGACTTGTTGAGGAACCCCCAACGGCGCGAGGAGATGGGGCGGGCGGCGCGGGAGCGGGTGCTCGAGCGGTTCCTGGGCATTCGTCACCTGCTCGATTACGCAGCACCCATCGGCGACATCCTCGACCGCGACGAGCAGACGCGGATCGTCGCGACCGGATAGGCTCGCGGCGGCCCGCGCGGGGCTCGGCGGACGCCGCCCGGGGCGCCGATGCCTTCGTGCGCCCACGAGCGGGGCTCGCGATGCGCGGACGGTCCTCACCAGCTATGCTGAAGTGGACGCGAGCGTGGTGCGCCGCCGCGACCGCGCATTCGGGGCCTTGCCGGCTCCGGGACCGACCCTGAAGAGGACGACGAGGCCGATGCCGAAGCTCCCGTTTCTTTCCCCTCGGAACCGCTCGATCGTGGGCGGTGCCTGCCTGGCGGCCATGGCCGGTTACGTGGCCACGAGCCACCACGTCGACGATCCGGGTATCGCCGCCGAAGCGATCACGCCCGAGCTGGTCGCGGAGGTCGCGGCATCGGAGGCCGATGCCGCGCTGTGGCGAACCGGCAACTGGGTCATCGACTTGGTGGAGCCCGAAGACGGTGAGGGCGGCTCGGAGGCCGAGATCGCCGAGTACGTCGCCCGGCTCGACGCCCTGCCCGGGGTCGACGTGGTCCCGGCCGGTTTCTACAGCGAGGGCGAGCACCTTTACGTCCTGCGGGCCGACCCCGAGCGCTTCGACGAGATCGACGACGAGCTCCGCGGTCACGCGCTCGTCGAGGGGCTGGAGGCGGAGCTGTACTACAGCCTGCCCGACCAGGCCGTCGCGGCGGTCGGCGACGATGCCGTCGACGACGTCGAGGTGGCCAAGCCGGGCCGCTTCCAGCCCGACGACCCCATGTTCGCGCTGCAGTGGCACATGGAGCAGATCGAGGCGCCCGAAGCGTGGCTGACCAACAAGGGCGAGGGCGTGGTCGTGGCGGTCATCGACACCGGCGTGGCGTGGAAGACCGCCAGCGGCGTGAACCAGCTCCCCGACCTGGCCGGTACCGAGTTCGTGGCGGGCGAGAGCTTCGTGGCGGGGGTGCCCGAGGGGCTCGACGACCACGCCCACGGAAGTCACGTGGCGGGCACCATCGCCCAGACCACCAACAACGGCGTGGGGGTCACCGGCGTGGCATGGAAGGCGAAGATCATGCCGCTCAAGGTGCTCTCGAAGGAGGGCCGGGGCAGCGTGCCGGGGATCGCCAACGCCATCCGCTACGCGGCCGACCACGGGGCGCACGTGATCAACATGAGCCTCGGGGGTCCCCTGCCCTCGCGCGTGCTGGCCAAGGCGATCGAATACGCGCATAGCAAGGGGGTGACCGTGGTGTGCGCGGCCGGAAACGAGAAGCGCTCACGCGTGGGCTACCCCGCCGCGAACAAGTACGCGATCGCGGTGTCGGCCACCGACTACAGCCGCGACCTTTCGTGGTACAGCAACTTCGGCAAGGACATCGACGTCGCGGCGCCCGGTGGAGACACGCGCTACGACAGGAACGGCGACGGGCAGCCCGACGGCGTTTTGCAGAACACGATCAAGATCGACAAGCCGCTCGAGAACGACTACCTGTGGTTCCAGGGCACGTCGATGGCCTCCCCGCACGCCGCGGGCGTGGCGGCGCTCATCGTGGCCGCCGGGGTGACCAACCCCGACGAGGTCGAGCGGATCTTGAAGGACACCGCGGTGCATCCCGAGAACAAGAAGCGGGACGATCGATTCGGTGCCGGCATCGTGAACCCGAGCGGGGAGGATTCGCCGCCTTGTTGGCGTTCATGGGCCTGGGTGGTCTGGGCCTGGCGGGCCTGGCGACGCGGCGGCAGAAGTGGCTGGGCGTGCTGGGCTTTTTGGGCGGGGCGTCGTGGGCCAGCGGGGCGCTGGGGATCACCCCGTTGGCGTACGGCGTCGCATCGGCGGCCGCGGGCGTGGTGGGCATGTCCGCGTTCGGCTCGCCGCTGATCCTGTCGGCGGCGCTGCCTTTGGTGGCGACGCTGCTGCTGCTCGGCGTGCGGCCGGCGCGGGGCTTCCTCGTCGGCTTGGCGCTCGGTTACGCGGCGTTGCTCCTTCACGGCGCCGTGGTGCTTCCGACGCTGGTGACGGGACTGCCCGGCGGCCCCTTCGTCGATCGGCTGTGGCTGGCCGCGAATGCGGTCGTCGCCTTCGGCATCGCGCGACGCGTGAGCCGAGTCGGTCGCTGACGCTGTTCGCGAGGAACGTCGTCGAGCCCGAGCTCCCGGTCCGGAGCTCGGGCTCGCGTCGTGTGCGTCGCGAAAGAGCGCGCGCGGTGATACCATTGCGGCGGTGGGGACGAGGGCACTGGGGGTGGCGCTGGCCACCGCGCTGGGCGCTGCCATGGGCTGCCTTTTGTCCCTCGACAACTCGATCGCGTGCGGGGACGGCTACGTCGACGAGCTCGCCGGAGAAAAGTGCGACCTCCAGGCGCCTCAAAGCGAGTGGTCTTGCGGAGCGCCGAACATCTCGGGGTGCGATCCCACGACGTGTCAGTGCACGATTTGCGGCGACGGAAACATCGACCCGGGCGAACAGTGCGACGGATCGAACGTCGGCGATGCGTTGTGCCTCAACGGCAGCCCTCTGATCCGGTGCGACAACTGTGTGCTGGACGACTCGCAGTGCCCCACCTGCGGCAATGGACGCCTCGATCCGGGCGAGGAGTGCGATTATCTGGCGAGCGGCGACTTCCAGGTGCCCATCGACTGCAGCGACATCGCGTCGCCGTTCGGGGAGCTGCGGCCCTTCGCTTCGGGCCAGACGACGCGATGCACGACCGAGTGCCGGTACGACCGGACGAACTGTGGCTTTTGTGGCAACGGCGAGGTGAACCCCTCCTACCTGTTCGAGGGCTTCATCACGCTCGACGAGGTGTGCGACGGCGAGGCGTCGGATCCGGATCACCTGCTCGACTTTTGTCGCCTGACCTGTGCCGGTACGACGTTGACGCCGCTGACCTACGACTGCCGGTTCGAGTGCGCCGACGACTGCCGCTCGATGATCGCGGCCGACGATCCGCAGTGCTGCCTGCCCAAGGGCGAGTTCTGCCCCAGCGACGACGGAGACGACGTTTGCTGCTGGTCGCTGGTCCCGGAGAACGCGGCTTCGGGCGAGCACCAGTGCGCGGACATCTTCAATCAGTCCGGGCAGGCCGTCTCGGTCTGTCGGTAGGGGCGGCGGCCCGGGGGCGCGCGTAATTTACGCATCCGTGGTGCGGCAAGACCGCTTCCTGGGATTTTCCGGGTTGGGAGGCGCTCGGTGAAATCGGTTTTCATCTTGGTTGCACCGGGGGAGCGGCCGGTGTACAGACCTCTTGGGTTCCTGAAAATGACTTTCAAAACCCGCCGGACGACCGCCTAGCGCACATTGCGCAACCACGCCCTGCCCATGATCGTCTGCCTGTGCAAAGGAGTCTCGAGCCGCACGATCCTCGACGAGGCGCGTCGGGGCAACTGCACGGTGCGAGGCATCGCGCAGGCGTGCCAGGCGGGGACTTGCTGTGGGGCGTGCGTCAAGCAGATCCGCGACATCCTGCGGGGAAGCGGAGCATCGCCGCGAGCCCACGACGAGGGCACCACGCACCTGCGCGGTCGCGGTTGATCGGGCGTCGGCCCGGCCGGTAGCTGCGACGGTCGACGAGCGGTGCTCGGAGGTCGCGTGGGCACGCGAGCGACGGGCCACCGCCACGGGACGGACGATGACACTGAAAGGCGCTTTCAGGGGCGAGCCTGCGCCGGCGGGCCGTCGACGTCGCTTCCGAAAACGGCTTTCAAGTTCAGGCATGCGAGGCGGGCCGAAGCGGGTACGGCGGGCCTCGCCATGCTAGGTTGCTGCCGCGTATGAAGGGCAGCCCCAAGGTCATCGACGCGCTCAACGACATCCTCACCGCCGAGCTGACGGCCATCAACCAGTACTTCATTCACGCCAAGATGTGCGCCAACTGGGGCTACAAGCGCCTGTACAAGCACCTGTACGAAGAGTCGATCGACGAGATGAAGCACGCCGACGAGCTCATCGAGCGCATCTTGTTCTTGGAAGGCGTGCCCAACGTGCAGCGCTACAACAAGGTCACGGTGGGCGAGACCGTCAAGGAGCAGCTCGAGCTGGACCTGCAGATGGAGTACTCCGCCGTCGATCGGTTCCGCAACGCGATCCCCCTGTGCCGCGAGGAGCGGGACGAGACCACCGCGGAGCTCCTCGAGCACATGCTGGAGTCCGAGGAGAAGCACGTCGACTGGATCGAGACCCAGCTCCACCTCATCGAGGAGGTGGGGCTGCAGAACTACCTGACCGAGCAGATCAACGACTGAGCCGTCGTCACTGCGGCACGGGCTTGCCCGGCTTGCCGTCCTCGTCGAACGGCATCATGGTCTGCTTCTTGGGGGGCTCGACCAGCTCGGCCCCGCCGGTGGGCATGGCGAACCGCGAGGTGTCGACCTCGGGGTTGAGCTGGATCTCGGTGATGGTCTGCGTCGCCTTGGCCAGCGAGGCGTCGGTGACGTGCTTGAAGGCGATCTTGATGCCGTCGACGTCCCGGTAGTCCTCGATCGAGACCTTGACCGGCATGTTGCCCATGGGGCTGGCGGACTCGAACTCCTGGGCCACCTGGAGCCCGCTTTCGGCGTCGAAGGTCATGGTCACCTCGGCGCCCGAGGCCGAGGTGAGCTTGACGTCGTAGACTTTCTTGCCGTCGAGCTCCCGCTGGCCGATGGTCTCGGCCTTGTCGAAGTAGCTCTGCCAATCCGAAAAGAGCATGAGGCTCGAGGCCCACATGTGCTGCTCGGCCTCGATGCCGCCGAGCCGGCGAAGCCCGTTGATCGGGTCCTCGCTCCAGATGACGTCGCCTTGCTTGCCGGCCTGGATCTGGCCCACGCCGATCATCTCGTTGGTCGTGTAGAAGTCGCCGTCCTTCCACCAGACCTTCACGTTGCCAGCGATGTTCTGCCCCAGCACCGAGACGTCGGCCTGAAAGTAGAAGCTGTGCACGGCGTCGAGCTTGGCCTTGCCGCCGACGGCATCGACGGCCCTGGCCAGAATCTCGGCCGCCTCGGGGAGCTGGGCCGCGGGGTCGGACGGTTCCTCGCCACCGGCCGAGGCGTCGTCGGCCGCGGACTTGGTCGCGGGTTGGGCCGGGGTGGCAGCGTCCTTGTCGCCACCGCACGCCAACGCCGTGCCGAAGACGGCGCAGAGAAACCAGCGGGATGCCGAGCGTCGAGTCATGGAGATCGACCTTCTTTCTGGAGGGCCTGGACGGCGGCCTCGAGCACCGGGTCGCGGCCCGCAGCGAAGTCCGCCCGCGTCTCGGGGACGACGACGTCCGGGGTCACGCCCTTGCCTTCGACCATGGTGCCCTTGGGAGAGTGATAGTCGCCCACCACGTACTGCAGGACTGCGCCGCCCGCCAGTTCCTCGATCACCGAGGGGAGCGCGGCGCCGGCCGAGGCGCGCGAGCCGAAGATTTGCGCGCGCCCCAGGTCTCGTAGCCCGGCCGCGAAGATCTCGGAGGTGCTGGCGGTGCCCTCGTCGACCAGAAGCGCGACCGGCCCGCGGAAGGCGTCGGGGTTGGCCTCGACGTTGAACGCCTGCGTGAAGTCGCGAAACTGCAGCTTGCCCAGCGACGCGCTCTCCGCCAGCAGCAGGCGGGCCACGGGCACCGACATCGGGCCGACGCCCCCGGGGTTGCCACGAAGATCGATGATCAGCGCCGTGATCCCGCTCGCGCGCATCGAAGCCACCTGCTCGCTGACGCGCTTGACCATGGGGAGCATCCAGATGTTGAAGGCGAGGTAGCCGACCGTCGTGCCCTCGATGACGCGCGACTCCACGCGGGTGGGAATGTTGGCCAGGTTACCCAGGGTGACGGGTTCCCCCTCGGGGATCTCGCACTGCACGACGCGCACGATCTCGCGATCGTCGGGGCCGCGCAGTCGCAGCGTCTTGGTCTGGCCGGCACGCGCACACGACAGCTTGGCCGTCGCGACGCGGGCCACCTCGAAGGCGAAGGTGGAGCTGGCGTCGTCCTCGACGCGGGCGCGCACCTGCTCCACGAGCGCGTCGACCCGGTCGTCGCCGATCGCCACGACCGTCGAACCCGGCAGGACGCGCCCTTGAGGCCCCCCGGCCGTGCTGCGGACCACCACGAGCTGGTTTTCGACCCAGCGGACCTCCATGGGCGGGGCGGCGCTTCCGGCCTCCTCGTCAGCGAGCCCGCCGCCGGGCGGCCACAGGCGGAAGTGACTCTGCCCGAGCTCTCCGAGCATCTCGTTGATCAGGCGATAGGCCTCGCGGGCATCGGAGGCCTGCGCCACCTTCTCGGCGTAGGTCTCCCGCAGCGCCGGCCAATCGAGGCAACCGAGCGTCACGTCGTAGTGCTTTTGCACGACGCGCTTCCACACCTCGTCGAGGACGGCGACGTGCTTGCCCTCCGGCAACGGCGGAAGGGCACCGAGATCGAGGTCGGACCAGTCTCGGCATCCGTCCCGGGGCCGGGCGGGGTCGACGGTGGGGGGCGTCGCCGCGGGCTCGGCGGGCGGACCCGCGGCCGCCGACACGGCCGGCGGCGTGGGGGTGGAATCCTCGGCCGCAGCGGGTCGATCGCACGATGCGAAGACGAGCGCGAGGACCGCCACCCATCCGTGACGAGGGCGGGCGGCACCAGCTCGCGACGCGGGCGTCACTCGTACGTCACGCGCTCGAGCGCGCCGAGGTCGAGCACGACGATCTCCTGACGGCTGAGGCTCAGGATCCCGTTGCGCTGCATGCGATTGAGCGCGCGCGAGATTTCCTCGCGAACCGTACCCAGTCGTGCCGCGACGGTGTTCATGTCGAGCTGACGCGGGATGACGCAGGGCTTGCCCTGCTCGGCGCCGTTGCGGACGGCCAGGGTGAACAAGAAGGATGCGAGGCGGCGCTCGACCGAACGCAGCGAGAGGTCCAGGACGAGGTCGATGAGGCGATTGGCGCGAAAGGCCATTTGCCGCATGAGCGCGAACGCGAGCGCTTCACTGCGCGCGACCAGGCGAACGACGGCGTCGGTCTCGAACCGAAACACCTCGGAGTCCGTCATGGCGAACGCCGAGGCCGCACACTGGACGTCGCGCGGCAAGAACCCCTCGCCGATGATCTTCCCCGGCTCGGCCAGGTACAGGATCTGCTCGCGACCCTCGCTGGAGATCAGGCTCAGCTTGAACTCGCCACTTTTGACGAGGAACAGGCCGGGACCCGGCTCGCCGCGACGGAAGATCGATCGCTTGCGCTTGACCTCCAGGAGCTCGGCGATCTCGTACAGGGCCTGATAGATGTCCTCGGGAACTTTGTCCCATCCGGCCCAGCGCTTCAGCATCTTGCTGATCTGCTCGGCTTCGGCGGCGTCGACAGCCATGGCCGAGAGTGTATCGGATGTTCGCTCCGATGCGACAGTCCTCACGCCACCGAGCGCTCTACGAGCGCGGGTCGGCGCGCGCGGGTTTTCACCCGTGGCTGGCGATCGCCCGTGACGCGCGGGTCGGCCCCCGGCGCACATCGACGACGATCGCGGTGAGACCAGGCTCGGCGACCCGTGAACGGCCGCGCCGAGATCAGCCACGCCGCTCGACGGTGGGCGGAAGCTTCTCGGTGCACAGCGTCCGCAGCCACGGCCAGGCGTAGATCCCGATGTCGTGGCCGTCGGAGAACCGGATCGCGATGGCGTAGGCGCCCGTCTCCTCGATGCTCTCGATGCGTGTCGACGCCGGGGCCTCGTGGAACGTCACGGATCCGCCGTGACCCTGACATCGCGCACAGGGGCACCATCCGCGCAGGTAGGGAACCGGGAGCTCGCAGACCCGACCGTCGTCCCACGTCACCACGAGGACGTTTCGCGACGGGGAGTGGGCGATGTCCACCGGACGCGGCGCGGTCACGCCGGGACTGTAGCAGGCGAGCTGCGGCAAGGAGGGGCGGCGCTGCGGCAGGTCGTGCGACGGAAAGTTGAAACGTGTATGTAGATGTAGGATATTGTGTGCATGACACGCGCCTCCTCGCCCTCGCTCCGGATCCGACCCCTGCCCCGCCCCGGTCGACCCACGTTCGAGCGCCGTCGGTGCCGCTCGGACAACGCCGCCGAAGCCCTCGAGCTGGCGCTCACCGGCGCCGCCCAGCGTGGAGAGCTCGACGTCGTGCTGGTGGCCGACGACGCCGGCATGCTGGTCGCCAACAGCCGAACCGACCTCGATCTCACCTTGCTCGCCGCAGTGACGCCCATCGTGGGGCGCGGCCGGGCGACGCCCCGGATCCACCGTGGCGGTCAGCGGCGCGAGATGAGCGTGCGTCCGCTCGAGCTTCTGGGGGAGATGTACTACGTGGTCGCGGTGGGCGGGGACATCAAGACGCGACAGCGCGAGCTGAGGGGCTCGGCGGCCGCGACCCAACGGATCCTGGCGGCCTGAGCCGAGCGCGACGACGACACGGCCTTCGACGCGCGACGCCGGTCAGGGGCCGGCGGCGAGGTGCTCGATGGCCGCGTCGAGGGCCCGCGCGTCGTCGTCGTGGACGATGACGTGCACGTCGGGTGCGACTCCGTTGCCGTCGATCCGGCGATCCTGGGGCGAGAAGTAGCGCGCGATGGTGAGCGTGAGCAGCGAGCCGTCGTCCAGACCGATGACGTCCTGCACCGTGCCCTTGCCGTAGCTGCGCTCGCCCACGATCTTGGCGCGACCGTTCTCCTGCAGCGCGACGGCCAGAAGCTCGGCCGCCGACGCGGTGTGGCGATCCTGCAGGACCACCAGCGGCGTCGCGGTGTCGGTGCCCGCTGCGTGGGCGTGCTCCTCGCGAAGAATTCGGCCGCCACGCCCTCGGGTGCGCGTCAGCGTGCCGTGCTCGACGAAGAGGTCGGCGACCACCAGCGCCTCGTCGACCGCACCACCGGGGTTGTCGCGGAGATCGAGGACGATTCCACGCAGGCCCTCGTTCCCCGCCGCGCGACGCAGCGCCGCCAGACGCTTTTTGACCGTCTCGCCCGTCTCGTGGACGAATCGACGGATCCGAAGGTGAGCGACCTTGCCTCGGGGCGTGGAGACCAGCGCACCTTCGACGGCGTCGTGCTTGGGCTCGGTGAGCTCGAGCCGCACGGACTCGCGACCGGGTGAGCGCTCGCGTTGAACGACGAGCTCGATCGACGTGCCGACGCTGCCGGTGAGCAGCGCCTCGGCTTCGGTCTGGCTGAGCAGCTCCGCGACATCGCGACCGTCGATCGCGAGCACGTGATCGCCCGGCACGAGCGCAGCGTGGTCTGCAGGCGATCCGGGCGCGACCGAAACGATCTCCAACCACCGTTGATGCTGGTCGAGCTTCATCTCCACCGCGAGCCCGGTGGCCCCGCGGTTCGCGCGCCGATGCAGCCGCTTGCGTTCGTCGGCGGTGAGAAAGTGACTGTGGGGGTCGAGGCCGGCCACGATGTGCTTGAGGCCGCGCGACAGGAGCGCAGCCTCGTCGACTGGCTCCACGTATCGGTCGAGAAT
>CAZYSW010000183.1:0-10541 GCA_964650105.1 uncultured Nannocystaceae bacterium | reverse complement strand
GAGGTTCCCGCCCCTGGGGCGGGCGCGCCCGTGGCCCCCGCGGACGCGCCTGCCCATGCGGGGGACGTAGATGATAAAACCGCGCCGACGACCCCCGCCGAGCCTCCGCCCCGAGAGACGGCGGCGACGGCCGACGCCCGAGTCGACGCGCCCCGACCGGATCGAACCGAGCGCGCGCCCGCCCGCGAAAGCGCACCCCGTACCGCCAAGCCGAGAAGGAAGACGCCGCGTGAGCAGACCAAGCACGAGCCGAGCCCCTCGGGCGATCCGAGAGCGGCCCTGCCCGCGTTCAAGGACGAGGTCTACGAGGACTGAGCCGCAGGCGTGGCGCTCGGCGTTGGCCCTGGTGATCGCCCTCGGGGTCGGCGCGACCTCCCCCCCCGCCGCCCCCTCCGCGTCCCCATCCCTCGGCGGCCCCGACCCCGGGCCGGGCCCGCCCGCCGCGGGCCCGCCCCCCCCCGCCCCCCCACCGCCGCAGGCGCCGACCACCGTCGAGGAGGCGCTCGCGGCGGGCGATCTGGCCACGGCGCGGGACCTGGCGCGGGCGGCACGAGAGGCCGACCCGTCGGTGGAAAACTGGCGTCGCGAGGGCGAGATCCTGGAGCGGATGGGGGCCTTCGCCGAAGCGGAGTCGGCCTACGCCGGCGCTCTGGAGGTGCTCCCCCAGGATGCGACGGCGGCCCGCGAGGCCCTACGAGGAGACATCGCGCGGGTCCGCGAGAGCGCGCGGGGCCGTGTCGAGACCGAGCCGACCTCCAAGCATCGTTCCGAGCTCGATACGCGGTGGGCACCGCCCAAGCCGACGCGCAAGGCTGCCGCGGCACCTTCTGCCGAGCCGGAACCGGTCGATGCGAGGTCGGGGCGGATCGTGACGAAGTGGTACTTCTGGGTGACCGTGGCCGCCATCGTGGCGAGCGCGGCGGCCGTGACCGGCATCGCGATCAAGTCGGCCCGCGACGAGAAGGGAGATGCGCTCGATTTCGGTCTGGCCCCCCCGCGGCCGCAGGGCCCCGCGGTCTTTCGCTTCTGATCGGTGGCTTCGACGGCCGCAGGCGGGTTCACGATCCGTGCACGATCCCGCCGGTCTCGCGCGTTCAATCGTCGCCTTCGTCGGGGCGGTGTCGTGCCTTTCGAGCGTCTCGTGCCGGGATCCCGAGGTGCGCGACGACGGACGCCTGCGGTTCGCCGACGGGACCGAGGTGATCGCGGTGCACGTCGAGCCGCAGCCGATCGAGCCGGGTGGCGCGCTGGAGATCGTGCTCGAGATCGAGGGCGATCCCCCGGCCGTGGTCGTCGGTCTCGCACCACCGTTGCCGGCGAGCCGTCAGGTGGCGCGTGGGGGTCCCGGAGCGCCGCCGGTGGAGGTCGAACCCGATCCGCGGGAGCGCACGCGCATCGTCGAGGGCGGAGGACGGGCGGTGGTCGTGCTCGACGTTCCGATGCCGTGGCATCCGCGAACGGCCGTGGTGACGCTGGAGGTCGGAGACGGGCAGACGCGCGTCGAGGCGGTGTCGGGCCCCAGGACGCACGCAGGGCTGGGCATCGCGGCCGTGTTGCCCGTGCGCATGCGCCCCACCACGGTGCGGGCGGTTCGGGCCGCGTCGCCACCGACCGTCGACGGCGTTCTCGACGACGCGGTCTGGACGGCGGCCGACGCCCACGCGCTCGTGGAGTCGCGCGAGGGCGAACCGGGGGAGGGCGAGCCCACGATCGTGCGCTTCGCCTGGGATCCGCACGCCCTGTACGTGGCCGCCGAGTTGCCCGACCACGACGTGTGGTCGAGCTTCACCGAGCAGGACGACCCGTTGTGGAAGGAGGAGGTGTTCGAGCTGTTCGTGTTCGGGGACGCGGGGCGTCGCGACTATCTGGAGCTGCAGGTCTCTCCGCGCGGCGTGACCTTCGACGCGCGGTTTTCCGGGTACCGCAAAGGCGATGAGGCCTGGGACAGCGGCTGGACGACCGCCGTCATCGTGGACGGAACGCTGGACGACCGCCGTGACCGCGACCGGGGCTGGACCGCGGAAGTCGCAGTCCCCTGGAAGGAGATCTGCGCGCATACGCCCGTGTCCTGTCCCCTCGCCGGGGGTGCGACCCTGCGCCTCAACGCCTTCCGCCTGGATCGACCCCCGCGCGGCAATCCGATCGGGCTGGCGCTTTCGCCGACGCGCGTGCCCGACTTCCATGCCCCCGAGAATGCGGCCATCTTGGAGCTCGTCCCGTGATCCGTCGTCTCTTCCTCTCCACAGGACTGGTCTTCGGCATCGTCGCCTGCGAGCGACCTCCGACCGCGGATCCCGGTGGCCGCGCGCAATCGGGTGCGGCCCGTCGTGGCACCTTCGACGGCATCAGCGTGGTCGAGGTGGTGATCGTGCCACACGGACCGCCGGCGACGCAGTACGGGGGCACCCTCGAGCAGCCGCTTTCCCCCAGCGAGCAGGCGATCGCGAACGCGCTCGAAGACCTCCCCATGTCTCACTCGGGCGCGCTCAGCCGGATGGCTCGCGAGCTGGCGAGGACCTCCCCCGACCGGGTGAACATTCCGCCCGCGCTGGTGGACGGGCTCATGGCCTGGGCGGGCATCACCGATCCGCCGCCGCGCCTGGTCGTCGTCGAGCTGCCCGAAGACGATGCGCGGTGTGACGCGCAGCCGGGCCCTTCGTGTCGGTCTTCCATCGAGTCGCTGGTGCGACAGGTGCAGTCGACGCTGCCCGAGGCCTCGGAGCTGAGCTACGGCGTGGGCGTGGCCAGGGTCGGGCGAGACGCCACGCGCATGATCGTCGCGGTGGTGGAAAGGGCGGTCGTTCTCGAACCCGTGGCCACGGCGGTGGGGCTGGGGCGTCCCGTGGTCGTGCGCGGGCGCCTGGTCGGATCGCGGACACGACCTTCGGTCGAGGTCGTGGATCCGAACGGGGCGTGGCAACGCGTTCCGACGGTGGTCGGCAGCGACGGAACGTTCGCGGCCGAGGTCCAGTGCGGACGTCATCGGGGCCCACACCAGGTCGAGGTGCTGGTGGAGGGCGACCACGGGCCGGAGGTCGCCGCGAACTTCCCCGTGTATTGCGGCATGCGGGTTCCCGATCGCATGACCGTGGAGATCGAGCGGTTGGCCAGCGACGTCACGGCCGAGCAGATCGCCCACGCGAACTTCTCTTACCTCAACGAGGAGCGCAAACGTCGGGGGTTGCCCGAGCTCCAGTGGGACGCGCGGGCCGCCGACATCGCGCTGGCGCACAGCCGCGACATGGCGCGCAACAACTTCGTCGGCCACCGATCTCCGCGCACCGGTGACGTGTCCAACCGATTCCAGCGAGCGAGGCTGGAGGGCACGGTCATTCGGGAGAACGTCGCCCGTGGATACGGGCCCAAGGGCATCCACGACAGCCTGATGCGGTCACCGGGGCATCGCGTCAACTTGTTGGCGCCCGACGTGACGCACGTCGGGATCGGCGTCGTGATCGGCGAGCCCGAGACGAACGTGGCGGGCGGTCCTCGCCCCATCTTCGCCACGCAGAACTTCTATCGGGTCCCCGGCGCGGGGGCGCCCACCGATCCGGCGGCGCTGATGCCCACCATGCAACGGAAGGTCGATGCGTCGCGTCGCTCGGCGGGATTGCCCGGCGTGCAGTGGGATCCGGTGCTGTCTCGCTCGGCGGCCGAGCTGGCCCAGACCTATGCCCGCGGACGCCAGCCCCGGCCCGATTGGCAGCAAAAGGCGTTCGCGGCGGGGTTCGCCGCCGTGGAGGCCCATCAGGTACAGAGCGCCGACTTCGACGCGCTCGGCGGCATCGAGCTGTGGCGTCAACGCGACCTGAACGCTGGTCTGGGCATCGTGCGGGTCCGCACCCGCGGGGGAGGGGAGTCCTTCCTGATGGTGGTGCTGGTCGGCGAGCGCAGCTAGGCGGGCATCGAGCAAGTCCCGCGACCCCGCGACTTCTCCGAGACCTTGCCAACCGCTATCCTCTGCGGTCCATGGCAGAACCACATCCGGCCGCTCCCGAAAGTCGCGAGCGTATCGTCCTGGGGGTCATCGGTGGCTCCGGCCTCTACCGCATGGACGCGCTCGAGCGGGCCGAATTGGTGGAACTCCGCACCCCGTTCGGCACGCCCAGCGGGCCGTTCACGGTGGGGGACCTGCCGCGGGAAAACGCAGCGCCGCTTCGGACGGTGTTCGTGCCCCGCCACGGCCTGGGGCACCGGCTCCTTCCCTCGGAGATCAACTACCGCGCCAACATCCATGCGCTCAAACAGCTCGGGGTCACCCACCTGCTGAGCGTTTCGGCCGTGGGCTCGCTGCAGGAGAGCATCGAACCGGGTCACGTGGTCTTTCCCGACCAGTTCATCGACCGCACGAAGAACCGCGAGAGCACCTTCTTCGGTGACGGGGTGGTGGGACACGTCTCGTTCGGGGAGCCGACCACGCCCCCGTTCCGCACCCTCGCGGTCGAGGCGGCGCAGTCGGTGGGCGCGACGGTGCACGACGGAGGCACCTGCGTGATCATCGAGGGACCGGCGTTCTCCACCCGCGCGGAGTCGCATATGTATCGGAGCCTGGGCGCGGCCGTGATCGGGATGACGGCGCTGCCGGAAGCCAAGTTGGCCCGCGAAGCGGAGATGGCCTACGCCATGATGGCGCTCGCCACCGACTACGACTGCTGGCACGAGACGGAGGCGGAGGTGAGCGTGGATGCCGTCGTCGCGGTGCTGGCCCGAGGCGTGGCCATCGCCCGGCGGACCATCGCGGCGCTCGCCGAACGACTGCCGGTTCGCACCGCGGACCTTCCTTACCCCCGCGCGTGCGAGCGCGCGGTGATGACCGCCCCCGATCGCATGCCGCCCCACGTGAGAGAACGACTCGATCTCATCATCGGGCACTACCTCTGAGGCTCCGAGGATCGGGTAGAGTACCGACCCATGAGCAGCAGCACGCGGCCGTCTCTTCTGGTGGTGGGGAGCGTGGCGATCGACTGGATCATCACCCCGTTCGCCGAGCGCGAGGAGAGCATCGGAGGATCGGCGACGTACTTCTCGATGGCCGCGAGCTATTTGGCACCGGTACGGCTCGTCGGGGTGGTGGGCCGTGATTTCCCGGCGGCGGCGATGGCCGACCTGGAGGCGCGGGACGTCGACACGCGTGGCTTGCAGATCGTACGCGACGGGCTGACCTTCCGCTGGAAGGGCCGCTACCACACGAACATGAACGAGCGGGATACCCTGGAGACCAAGCTCGGGGTGTTCGAGCAGTTCGAACCCAAGCTGCCGCCCGAGTACCTGGATTCGCAGTATCTGTTTTTGGCCAACATCCAGCCGGAGCTGCAGATGCGCGTGCTGGAGGAGGTTCGAAGTCCTCGCCTGGTGGGGCTCGACACCATGAACCTGTGGATCGACATCGCCCGCCCGGCGCTCGAGAAGGTTCTCGCGAAGGTCGATGTCCTGATGGTCAACGAAGAGGAGGCCAAGCAGATCAGCGAGGAGCACAACCTCGTCAAGGCCGCGCGGGCGATCCGAAAGCTCGGTCCCAAGAGCGTGGTGATCAAGCGGGGGGAGTATGGCGCGATGTTGTTTCACGGGGAGGACATCTTCTCCGCGCCCGCGCTGCCGCTGGAGGACGTGGTCGACCCGACGGGCGCGGGCGACGCCTTCGCGGGCGGGTTCATGGGCTATCTCGCCCGGGGCCTGGAGCCGCACGGCGAGAACCTGCGCACCGCGATGATCTTGGGGTCGGTGTTGGCGAGCTACTGCGTGCAGGGCTTCAGCTACGACGAGATTCGGGGCCTGAGCGTGGACGCGATCCAGCGCCGCTTCGTGGCGTTCTCCAAACTGACGGACTTCGCGGCGGCTGATCTGCGCTGACGTCCCGGTGATGGTCTCGCGTCCACCACCGACGGTCGGGTGCGGGAGCTCGGCGGAGCGCCGCTCGATACCAGCGTGCGAGCGGACGCGTCGACGTCGAAGGGTCGGCGCGAGCGCGCGCGGCGCTCGATGGCCCGATGGGGTATCATGCGGCGGAATCGGATGAAGACCGATTTCGAGCTGCTCGAGCTGTGGCGCGAGGGGGACGAGACGGCCGGGCGTGACCTCTTCGCGCGATATTTCGATGCGGTGTATCGGTTCTTTCGGAACAAGGTGGACGACGCCGCCGAGGACCTGACGCAGCAGACGTTCATGGGATTGGTGCAAAGTCGCGATCGATTTCGCGGCGACGCCAGCTTTCGCACCTACCTGTTCATGATCGCGCGCAAGCGCCTGTACTCGTATCTGCGCAAGAATCAACGCAAGGATCCGGTCGAGTTCGATTCCACCTCCGTGGCGGACATCGGTCTGGCATCGCCCTCGCGCGCCGTGGCGGTTCGACAGGAGCAGCAGCTCCTGCTCCAGGCGCTGCGCCGCCTCCCGGTGGAGATGCAGGTCGCTCTCGAGCTGTTCTACTGGGAGGAGCTCACGGTGGCCGAGATCGCCGAGGTGCTGGAGACCCCGATCGGGACGGTCAAGAGCCGGCTGCAGCGAGCTCGGACGCGGCTGGACGCCGAGATCGCCGCCCTGAGCGAATCGGAGGCGTTGCTCCGAAGCACGCTCGACAACTTCGAGCGCTGGGCCCGAGACCTGCAGAGCGAGATGGGCCCGCGCAAGGACTAGCCGGGGATGGAAACGATCCCGGCGTGGCAGTGACGGCGTCTGCCAAGGCGGGGCTGCGTCGGTCGACCGTGCGGGTTGCCGGGCGGGTCAGAACGAGGCCTGCAAACCCATCAGCGTCACGAGCGAACGGGCGGTTTCCCCTTCGGGAATCGGATCGGAACCGACGGTTCGGAAGGCGACCTCGCCGAAGATGCCGCGGAACTGCAGCACCAAGCGGAGCCACCGTCTGAGCCGGAAGCGAAGGTCCAGGCTGGGCGACCAGATGAACTTGATGCTCTCCTGGGTGACTTCCTGCTCTTGCTGGAAGGGCAGGGAGAAGCCGACCGCGAAGCCCGGGCCGACCGCGATGCGATCGTGCAGCGAGAACACCAGGCCGGGCTCGAACAGGACGCGGGCCCAACCGAACCGGCGGATCTTCTGATCGCTTCCGGCCTCGGAGTCGTCCTCGGCGCCCTGCGTTCGTCCCCAGTGGCCGAGCGTGCCGCCGGCTCTGAACTCGAAGGCGATCCGCTGCCATCCAGGGCGACGGGAGCGGGCGTGGACCCCGACCATGCCGAGCCCGGTGAAGTAGAGCGGGGGCGGGTCCGCGGCGGCCGACCACGCCGGCCCGCCGCCGAAGGCCAACAGGAGGTTGAAACCGATGCGTCGTGCCGATCGGTGGGGATTGCCGAAGTCCAGCTTGCCGTCGTCGACGGTGGCCACGACCTCGTCGTAGTTGCGGTCCCCGACCGGTCGGAAGCGAAGGGACTCGCACGAGGCACCCGGAACCTTGAGCAGGAGGCTGTCCACCGAGGTCACGCCGTAGGTCCGCGCTTGACCGTCCTCGCCGAAGATCTCGATGTCGGTGATCCGGTTGTCGGGGATGTTGGTCTTCCACTCGTTGATGTTGGCCTCGAGGTAGATCTGGTCGGCCGGAACGTAGCTGGTGAGCTCCTGACCGTTGATCGCCAGCTTGTCGGTCCACCGTTGCCGTGGGCCGCTCTTCTCGAAGGTGACGGCGAGGGGGAGCTCCAGACCGATGGCTCCCTCGTCGCTGACGACCTCGGGACAGCGGTAGTCGCAGCCGGTCTCGGTCACCGTCGAGGCGCAGACCGTGCCCGTCTCCAAGGTGGCGGTCGGACAGCGGTCCTTCGGATAGATGCAGTCGGGCCGCCGCCAACTGAACGTGACCTGGTTGAACTGGAGCGCGAAGGGGGCGCGTGGCCACTTGCCCTCGACGCCCCCGCCGACGCGCGCGGCGGTTTGACCCTCGCCGGTGCCGGCCAGCTCGACCTCGACGCTGCCGACGCCCATGGGGGAGGGGGGGACCCGGACCTGGATCACCTCGGTGCCCACCAGGTTGTAGACGCACTTGTCGACGTCGAGCGGGAACCCGTGCACCCACACGCTCAGGCGGTTGCGGTCCTGGGGGCCCACGCGGGTTCGCGGGAGCTGGACCTCGACCACCTGGCAGCGCGGCGTGAGCTCGAGGCGCACGGATTTGGTCAGCGGCCCGCCCCCGGTCTCGGCGAACGCGTTCTCCAGGCTGGCGCGCTGGCTGCGGGTGTGGGGGAGGTAGTGGCCGCCGAGGCTTCGGGCGGTGACGATGACCCGATCGAAGTTGGCCTTGACGACGCCGATCGTCGCGATGCCGCCCGCCAGCCGAACCGATTCCACCTGTGGCGGCGAGCCTTCGAGGTGCTCGAGGAAGATGAACAGGGGGCGCGGCTCCCGGGCGGACACCCCCTCGGTCAGGCTGTCGGCCGTGCAGGCCACGTAGAGCTGGCTGTCGCGGCTGAGGCCGGCCGGGAGCTCCACCCGCGGGCGGCAATCCCCGACGGGTTCGCTGGTGCACCGCTGCTCCTCGGCCGACGCACTGTCGCCGCCCCACACCGAGGGTTGGACTCGCCAGCTCACCCCGGCCTGACCACCATCGCCCCCGATGACGTCGGGCTCGGCTTCGAGGACGTCCCACAGCAGCTTGCGGGTGCGCGAGCTCTTGGCCTCGGTGACCACGCACAGGTGCGTCGGAACGTCACCTTCGGTGATGCTGAGATCCAGGGTCACGATCCCGTAGTCTTCGGCCCGGGCCTCGCTCCCCACGAGGACGGTCGCGAAGGCGATCAGCCACGCCACGGCCCATCGCGCGAGGGCGAGGCCAGGCGCGGTGCTCTCGCGGCGACCCGGGCCAGCGGTCGACGGCCTCACCCCTCGCACTGGTCGAGGGTGTCTTCGGGGGCGCAGATGTGAAACTGACTGCATCGCTCTCCCTCGGGAGGGGTGCTCGCCGAGATCTGGAAATTCTTGGCCTTGCGGCAGTCATAACATCGGCCATCGTCGGCGAGGACGAAGCGACGGTGTCGCGCGGCTCCGAGCAGGAAATCGTACGTGTCCTGCACGAAGTAGCAGTGCCGTCCGCGAGCCCGCTTGCCCGACCGGTTCGTGACGCGCGTGGGCGTGGGCGCGGAGCCGACGTCGAGGTCCGACGCGACGGGCGCCGGCGTGGACTCGGTGGACGGCGCCTCGGGAGCCGAGGCGGTGGACGTGGCTGCGGGCTCGGTCGGTGCGCTCGTGGGCACCGCCGTCGGCGGTGTCTCGGCGAGCGGGCGGTCGGCGACGACGACCACAGGGGCGCGCTCCGAAAGCCCGGGGGCCCGCGTCGGCTCGGGCCCCGGTCGTCGCCCCAGCGTCCAGCCCACCATCAGCGCCACCGCGATCGCACCCATCAGGCCGGCGCCGACCCGGATCGTTCGTCGTCGCCGTGCGGCGGCGCCCGCGTCTTCCAGGGCCGCCGACAGCCGTTCGAGCAGCGCGTTCATGTCTCGGTGCCGCGCCTCGGGAGCCACCGACATCCCGCGGACGATTTCCTGGTGCACCCAGGCGGGCACTTCGGTGTCGGGAGGGGGAGGCAGGATGTTTCCGAGGCGCACGTTCTTGCGGTAGTGCGCGATGGTGTCGCCCTCGTACGGGGCGCTGCCGTAGAGCCCCTCGAACAAGGCGACGCAGAAGCTGAACTGGTCGCTCCGCGGCGTCGAGGCCTGGCCGTTTTCCTGCTCGGGCGCGATGTACTTGGGCGTCCCCAGCAGCGAACCGGTCTTGGTGAGCGCGATGTCGATCGCCCCGCGATCCACGTCGGAATCGTCGCTGGTGCCCAGCAGTGGGTCGGTCGTGCCGTCGGCCGAGGTCTCGCCGGGTTCGACCGGTGGCGCACCCGCGAGCCCGAAGTCGACCACCCGGACGCGACCGTCGATGGCCACCAGCACGTTCTCGGGCTTGAAGTCCCGATGCACGATTCCGGCACCGTGCGCCGCGGCCAGCCCTCGTCCCGCCTCCACGAAGGCGCGCAGGATGTCACGCCAGTCGCGATGACGCTCGGCGAGCCAGCGCGCGAGCGACTGGCCTTCGACGAGCTCCATCGCGATGAAGACCCCGTCGTCCACGGTGCCGACGTCGTAGACGTGGATGACGTTGGGGTGGGCGAGCCGGGCCATGGCCCGCGCCTCTCGGACCAGGCGGGCCCGCGCCAGTGCAGCTCGCTCGCCGGCCACCGCTTCGGGGCTGACGACCTTGACCGCCACGTCGCGGGCGAGCTCTGGGTCGTGCGCGCGATACACCACGCCCATCCCCCCCGAGCCGATCCGGCCTTCGATCCGGTAGCGACCCACCTTCACCGGTGTCGGCGGACCGGAAAAGAGGCGGGCCTCGATGGCCGCCCGGGCCCGCATCGCCTCGACCGCATCCACCGCAGGTCCCGCGTGGCGCAAGGGATCGTCGTTCACCGCGAGATCGCCCTCGTCCTCGGGAACCGCTGGCATCCGGCGCCAAAGATACCCGCCCCACGCCGGTTCGGCCGTGCGCGGGGGCAAACTCCGTCGCGGCGGGGCGCGATGGGGCGGTCGCCGCGACCCTGGGCGCTTCGGCAGCCATGG
>CAZYSW010000182.1:10205-10593 GCA_964650105.1 uncultured Nannocystaceae bacterium | reverse complement strand
GTCACCGACGGCCTGCGCGGCCGCCAGGCACGCGTTGCCCACCATCAAGGTGATGCGGGAGCTGTAGGCCCCGAGATCGACCGGACACAGGTCCGAGTCCGCGCTCACGACCCGGATGTCCTCCAAAGGAAGGCCGAGCTCTTGCCCCACGATCACCGCGAGCATGGTGTTGCTGCCCTGCCCGATGTCGTTGGCCCCCGAGAACACCCGCGCCCGCCCACTTCTGTCCAGACAGATCTGGACGGCGGCCTGCGGCATGTCGTTGGGATAGATCGGATAGTTGGTCCCCGAAATGTAGGTGCTGCCGGCCACGCCGAGGCCCCGTCCGAACGGAAGCCGGGGCCGACGCTCTCGCCATCCCGAGGCTTCCTCCACCCGGCGCAGGCAC
>CAZYSW010000182.1:0-10195 GCA_964650105.1 uncultured Nannocystaceae bacterium | reverse complement strand
GTGGAAGGCGTTCACGGTCTCGGCGTTCGCCCCGATGTCGTTGCGTCGGCGCAACTCGATCGGGTCCATGCCGAGCTCGACGGCGACCTTGTCGAGTTGGACCTCGATGGCGAACCGCGGCTGCACGCTTCCGTGCCCGCGCTTGGGCCCGCAGGCCGGCTTGTTGGTGTACGCCCGCCGCGAGTGAAACCGGTAGGCCTTCATGCGGTACGGCGAGCACGCGAGCTGACCCGAGTAGTAGGTCGTGACCAATCCGAAGCTCGAGTACGCGCCCCCGTCGATGAGGGTGTCGGCCACCATCACGTTGATGGTCCCGTCGCGAGACACCCCGGTCCGGTAGCGCATCTTCATCGGGTGGCGGCCTCGATGGCTGTAGAAGACCTCCTCACGGGTGTAGAGGAGCTTGACGGGACGCCCGGTGCGCAGTGCCAGCTTCGCCACGCAGAATTCGAGATCGAACGGCTCGCTCTTGCCTCCGAACGCGCCTCCGAGGGGCGGCTGGATCACCCGGATCCGGTGCGGCGGCAGCTCGAGCACCTTCGACAGCTCGCGGTGGAGGTAGTGCGAGACCTGCGTCGCCGACCACACGGTCAGAAGACCATTGGGCTCGACGTGGGCCAGGGCGCAGTGCGGCTCGATGGCGGCGTGGGTCGTCCCCTCGAAGTAGTACTCCCCCTCGATCACCAGATCCGACCGCGCGAGCTCTCCTTCGACATCCCCGAACTCGAGATCGACTTCCTTGGACAGGTTCCCCTTGCGTGCGTAGGGGTTGATTTGGTTGTCCGGGGAGGCCAACGCTTCCTCGGGATCGAACAAGGGGGGCAGGACCTCGTACTCGACGTCGATGAGATCGAGTGCCTCGATCGCCGTGTCCTCGTCGATGGCGGCCACCGCCGCCACACCGTCGCCCACGAAGAGCGCCTTCTCGACGCACAGGGCGTTCTCGTCGGGTGTCCACGGAATGATCCCGTAGGGGATCGGAAAGTCCTTCCCCGTGACGACGCCGAACACCCCCGGCAGCGCTTCGGCCCGGCGGGTGTCGATGGAGACGATCCTCGCGTGCGGATGCGGGCTGCGCTTGATCTTGGCGTGCAGCATGCCCGGGAGCTTGAGGTCGTCCGTGTACCTGAGGACGCCGCGCATTCGCTCCATCGCATCGACTTTGCGGTGCGTTGCTCCGATGGTCGCGGGCGGCAATGGCGGGACGGTTCGCGAATCGTCGGGCATCGACCAACCCTCGGCAGCTCACTCGGCGGCGTCCGCCGCCTTGCGATCGCCGCCCCCGTACATGCGTCGACTCGCATCGACGACGGCATCGATGATCTTGGTGTATCCGGTGCAGCGGCACAGATTCCCGCTCAGCGCCTCGCGGACCTCGCCCTCGGTGACCTCCCGACCGGCTCGCCGCAACAGCGCCTCGGCGCTCGTGAGGATCCCGGGTGTGCAGAACCCGCACTGGGCCGCGTCGAACCGATCGAAAGCGTCCTGCAGCGGGTGGCACCCGCCGTGGCTCAGGCCGAGGCCTTCCACGGTCGTCACCTCGCGCCCCTCGGCGTGCACGGCCAGCGTGAGGCACGAAAGCTGCGGCCTGCCGTCGATCTGCACCGTGCACGCTCCGCAGTCGCCCTTGTCGCAGCCCTGCTTGGACCCGATGAGGTCGAGCTGGTAGCGGAGCACCTCGAGCAGGGTGTGATGCGGCTGAACGGCGATCTGGACCGGCTGCCCGTTGATCCGCAGGCGAAGGAGAACCGCGGAGCTCGCACGCGCCCCCGCGGGGACGGCGACCGGATCCTCCGTCGACGTCGACATACGGTGAGCTTCTCCCGAGGTTCGGCTCGACGCAAGGCGCTGCCCCCCGGACGTCGCGCTCGAGCGCGTGATCCGACACAGTAAGTCAGCGCACGACGGCGAAGGGTTGCGATCGTCCGTGCACCGCGTCGGCGGCGGCATCGGGCCTTCGGCGACGCGATGAGCCCACGACGATCGGATCGCGGGGGGGAGGCTCGGGCCGGACCTCGAATCGACCTGTGGATCTCGGCCTTCGGATCGCGGCGAAACCGGCCGGGTCGACGTTCGGACGTCCCGGACGTGCGTCGATGCGAGGATCGCCCGAGCCCATCGGTCGCATCTGCGGAAGGCCGAGACGGGCCCCGCAGGCCTCGCGCCGACCGGGCGGCGAGCCCCGGGCGCCCGAGCCGGGTCGGCCTGCGATAGCCTCGGGCGCGTGAAGGCCCCGACCACCGAGGCGCCAGCACCGCCGCAGGTCCGCACCCGCGCGAGCTGGGACGAATACTTCATGAACATCGCGCGCACGGTGGCGACCCGCTCGACGTGCAGCCGCAAGTTCGTCGGCGCGGTCATCGTACGCGATCGAACGATCCTCTCGACCGGCTACAACGGCTCGATTCGCGGGATGCCGCACTGCGACGAGGCCGACCACATGATGGAGGACGGCCACTGCGTTCGCACGATCCACGCCGAGATGAACGCCATCATCCAGGCCGCCAAGAACGGGACGGCGATCGAGCGCGCCGCGATCTACGTGACGGCGTCCCCGTGCTGGAACTGCTTCAAGGCCATCGCGAACGCGGGCATCAAGCGGATCGTCTTCGGCGAGTTCTATCGGGATCAGCGCATCTTCGAGGTCGCACGCTCGCTCGACATCGAGCTCGTCGATCTCTCTCCGGCTCCCGCCGAGGCGGAGTGAGGACCGCGTCGCGCCGAGCCTGGATCCTGACGGCGCTCGCGGCCGCGTCGTGCATGATGCAGCGCGGCGCCTGGGACCATGCGTCGGCGCCGGCGACCACCGGCACGGCGGACGCCTCCGAGGTGACACTCGTGTTGCTCGGCGACACCCATGGTCGACGGCGCCCGTCCAGTGTCGTCGCCGCGCGCCTCGACCAGCTCTTGACGCAACCGAGCCCGGCGATCGTGCTGTGGCTCGGCAACGCGCTCGCGGCCGGCGAAGGACGACGCTGCCCCACCTCCCCCTCCGAAGGGAACCGATTGCACGAAGTGGTGCATGCTCACCTGCAGCGGGGCGGTGCCGCCTACGCCACGACCGGGCCCGGCGAGTGGCGATGTGGCCTGGTCGATCGCGCATTGTCGGGCACGGCGGGCGGGGTGCCCTGGGCCATGCCGGACGTTCACTACGTCGTCCGCGTGCACCAAGACGGAAGCTCCCGCGTGATCTCTCGATGCGACGCGGCGGGATGTCGGCTGGACGACGGCGACTTCGGCGACGCGCTGGTCGATCTCGTCGTGCTCGACATCACGCCGTTCGTCGCCCCGTCCGACGACGCGACCCTGCGTCGGCGAGGCGAGGAGAGTCTCGACCGCCTCGACGACCTGCTCGCCGCCCTCGAGCGGCGACCTGGACCCCCGCGCCTCCTCGTGTCGCACTACCCGATCGAGGCCGCCGGCTTTCACGGGCTCGGCGGCGGGGCCCCGGACGCCACGTTCCACCTGCTCCCCCCGGCGCTCCAGAACGCGATCGCACGGGGCGTCTTCGCGGGAGCTCTGGCCGCACACGATCGTGCCGTGTACGCGTCGCGGGACATTTCGGACGCCGTCAAGCGATCGGATCGCGTGTGGTTGCAGCGCCCGGTCTTTCAGGTCGTCTCCGGATCCACGGCGGGAGCGGATGCCGGCTATCGACGCTTGCGCGCCTGGAACGGAATTGCGTTCGAGGCCTCGCCTTACTCGCCCCATGTCGGCTTCGCGACCGTCGTCGTGTCGCCCGACACTGCCCGGGCGGTGCTCTACGCGCGCAAGCGCGGCCGATGGCACGCCGCGATCGTCGATGCCCCGCTTCGTCCAGACGCTCATCCCATCGAGACGGCGTCTCCGGTGATGGATCCGTGCCCCCGATGCCGAAGCATCCCGGGCGACGCGCGGTGAGGCGTCGACCCACACGCGACGCCGCTTCTGATCGACATCGACGTCGCGCGAGGGATGCACGGGGCAGCCCGATCCCCGGCGCCGGTTTCGTCGCGACCCCCGGGCCGCTCTCGTGTCGGTTTGCCACGGTCCGGCAATGGAGCGTGTTATGGTCCAGGTGTGCCTCGGGCTTGCCGATGGATCGCCCTGCTGTGCGCGCTGGCCCCGGGATTGCTTCTGCCCGACACGAGCCAGGCGCGCACGGCACCCGCCGACGAGCTGAAGAAGCAGCAGATCGACTACGCCAAGCAGCTCTACGAGCAGGCGCTCGCGGCGATGGAAGGGGAGAACTTCGACGAAGCGCTGCACCTGTTCGAAGAGGCCTACCGGTACGCTCCCGAGCTCCACCTGTTCAACTACAACATCGGATCGGCGGCCGAGAAGGCCGGCAATTGCCCAAAGGCACGGATCGCCTACCAGCGGTTCTTGGATCTCGTCCCCAAGCACCAAGAACGCAAAGCAGTCGCCGCCAAGGTGGAGAAATTGGTCGCGGAGTGCCCCTACGACGCCGAGGCCTTGGAGGCGGTGAGCACCGAGGGACGCAAGGATCGCGACGAGCAGCGCGCGGCCGAGGAGAAGGTGCGATCCCTCGACGACGCCGTGCAGGAGCTGCAGAAGTCCATCGACCTGTACCAGAAAGTTCTGATCCACCACCCCAAGGCGCCGGCATTCGGCGCCGTCCTCCGCAAGAAGAAGCGCCACCTCGGGCGACTGTTGAAGCTGTACGGGTCCCACGGGCTGACGACGCCCGAGCGCGAGAAGCCCGAGATGGTCGCCCCCGACAGCGTGGCGGCGGCGTGCGCCAAGGCTGCCGCCCAGGAGAAGCGCAACGCGGCCGCCTTCGAAGCGGTGCTGCAGCACTTCGACTCGCGCGAGATGTACCGCGTGATGACCCGCTTTCATCGCCAGGCGGAACGACGCGATCGGCCGCGATTTCAGCAGTGCTCGTGAGCGATGCTCCCGGATCCTGCGCGCGCGGGGGGAGTTCCGGGCCGCGGCCGCGCTCCTCGAACGTGCGCTCGAACGCGGCTGGGATCGCCGCAAGGCGGAGGTCCTCGACTACGAGCTCGGTTCGATCCTCGAACAGCACCTGCCGGACCGGTCCCGGGCATGCGCGCACTGGCGGGCGCATCTGGAGCGGTTCTCGGAAAGCTCCTACACCGCGGCGATCCAGCGATCCCAGGCTCGCTTGAAGTGCGAGGTGTCGGGCCGAGGGCCCCCCTCCCCCACCCCTCGAGCCCCCGTCTCGCCGGCCACACCTGATACGCTTCGGCCCATGTTCGGCCACCCGACGTCTCGGATCCTGATGTCGATCTCCCTTTGCCTCGCCGCTTGTTCCGACCCGGCCCAAGACGGTGAGGATGGTTCTTCCGGCGGCGGCGACGTGTCGCCTCCGAGCGGAATCTGGCAGTACATGGACGGCGGCATCATCGAGAGCACCTGCGGAGAAGGCGATCTCATCCGCGACGAGAACAAGTCCTTCCGCCTCACGAACAACGGCGACGGGACCTTCACGGTCGATCAGGAAAACCAGGACTTCGACTGCACCATCACGGGCAAGACGTTCGAGTGCCCGGATCGTCTCGCGGGCACGGATATGCCGATACCGGACGTCGATGCCACGCTGTCCTGGCACGTCAGCGTGCAGGGCACGTTCGAGGACGAGAACTCGATCACCGGAACGCAGACCGTGAACATCACCTGCGAGGGAACGGCCTGTGCGCTCGCACCGAACGTGATCGGGGTCAGCTTCCCGTGCAGCTACGAGGTCGCCTTCACGGCCGAGGGCCCCTGAGCCTCCGAGCCGAGCCCGCACCTTCCCCACCTCACGCCTCGTTCGTCCCACAACGGGCCACCCGATCGCGTTGCCGACCGCAGGGCCGGGTCGCAAGAACAAGACCGTGGCCGACACCGCGTTCTCCTCCACGCACATCGCGGCGATCGAGCGGCAGCGGCAACGCCGCGAGCGCGCCATGCTCGACGTCACCGTGCCTCCCCGGCAGCGACATCTCGCCGCGCTCGAGCTCGCGGAGCTCGACGCCCTGCTCGCGAGGCTCGTCGGGTCGCACGAGGCCCGCCCCGGCTCGAGCGGCCAACCGTCCCCGCACCTTCGGGAGACCGCCCCCGCGCGAGATCACCCGCGACGCGGGCGAAACCACCGCGCCCTCCCGACCTCGTGTAGGGCGCTCCGTAGGAGCGCCCCACCCGCCCGCTCGCGGGGCATCGAAAACATCGCGTGGGCCGAGAACGTCGTCGGCGTCGACCCTGCCGAGACGTCAGATCGGAGGCGGCTCGGGCGACTTCGGGCGTCGAGCCACGCAAGCCAGCGTCCACGGGGACGGTGTGATCGCCTCGCCGGACGTCTCCGAAACTCTGTCAGCAGCCGTCGCCGGGCATCGCTGCGATCCACTCGGTGATCAGCTCGACGCCGAACGCATCGGAGAGCAGGCTCGGGAGCTCGGGCATCTTGATCGCCGGATCGGTGCTCGCCATGCGAAACACCACGATGCTGTCCTCCGGAGATCCCGGCACGATGTCGTACGAGCGACCGCCCGCCCCCGCGCCGGCGGCCGCGGGCACCTTGCACACCCCGTAGACGGCGGGGTTGTCCTCCCAGGCGAGAAACGACAGCCCGCTCGCCCCCCCGCCACCGCCGGGACGATGACAGTGCCCGCAGTTTCCGTGCAGGTAGGCACGCGCCCGCGCGTCGAGATCCCCATCCCCATCGGGAGGGGCGAGGGCCGGGAGAGTCTCCGGCGCCGGGAGGGTCGTCATGAAAACGTCCTGCTCCGCCAACCACTCGAGCTGGTTGACGCGCCGACCGTCCCGCTCGACCTCCATGTTGAGCTGATGCGTGAAGGGCCCGAGCAACACCGGAACGTCGTCGCGCGCGTGACAGCTCTCGCACGCGTTCTGATCGGGCACCAGGTAGAGTTGCGTCGCGGGCTCCCCGTTGTGGTCGATGTAGTCCACCATGACGTCGGCGCCCGCGATGACGCGCGTGGCCTCCGTCTGCGCTTCGTTCCAGACGTAGGTATACGAGCTCCAGCGCTCACCTTCGCGGACCAGAAGCCTGGTCTCGATGATCTTGGCCTCACCGTCCGGCTCGCGCCGGTCGGTCGAGAGAAAGAAGTTCTTGATGAAGATCGTCCCCGGGGGGAAGACCCAGTCGTCCTGCTCCTTCCACTCCGCTCGCTCCCCCTCGGGGAGGACGAAGTATCGACCCTTTCCCGCGTGATCGGCCCACAGTGGGGCGGCGACTGTGTACGGGATCACCCCCTCGGCCGGCCGCAGATCCACCATCGGCCCCTCGAAGAATCCGTAATCCGAGAGAAGCTCGTACGGAGGCGTCCGTTCGTCGGGTGCGCCGCAGCCCGAGCAAAGAGCGAGCAGCCCCGACAACCCGACCGTCAGCGACCGCATGGCTCGTCACATCTCCGCCATGGGCTCGGTCGGCAGAGGCTCGCGGGTGCAGGTGACCGGACCGATGTCCTCGCTCTGCGCTCCGACCTGCTCACACAGATCGGCGTCGAGATACGTGACCTCGCCGCGGTTGTCGGAGAAGCAGTTGGTCAGGCTGCCGTCGGAGTCGTCCTTCGCCTCGTCGTAGCACCCGTCGACGATGATCGACGGGCTGGGGTTCCGCGCCCCGTTGAGGAGTAGGACCAGGTCGGCGGGCATGTTCCCGTTGTCCTGCATCTCGTTGTCGTGGATCCAGTTGCCCTCGGCATACAAGTCGTACTGGGGATCGTTCACCATCCCGAAGAGCACGGAGTAGTAGTGGATGATGGCCACGCCGGCGCTGTCGTTGCCGACGATGCGATTGTTTCCGATCTCGTTGAAGTCCGACGCGAGCACCAGCACCCCGACCCCGGGGGGCACCAGGCCGACTACCGTCCCGGGATCGCCGAAGTTGGCGATGTTGTTGTTCTCGATGTCGTTGTCGTAGACGTTGGCACGCTTGCCGTCTCTGACGTCGAGCCCCGGCAGGTTGAACACCAAAATGCCGGCGGTGTTCTCGAAGGCCCGGTTTCGTCGCACGATCGCGTCGGTGGTGTTCTCGATCTCGATCCCGGCGACGTTGCCGTGGGCCTCGCAGTCCTCGACGAGAACGTTGTTGGACTGACCGACGTAGATCCCCGCGTCGCGAGCTCCGATGACCTTGCTCTCCTGGATCCGAACGTTGCTGGAGAGCACCGGATACAGACCGTACGCACCGTTGTCCATGGACATCGGTGTGTCCCACGAGACGGTCACCCGGCGGAAGGTGATGCCGTCGACGTCGTCGGCCCGGATCCCGTCACCCGGCGTGTTCTTGACGTGCAGATCCTCGAACGTGGTGTGGTCGCCGACGATCTTGATCCCGTTGCCGCCCGAGACCTGGCCGCTGAAGTCCAGGATCGTCTCGTCTTGCCCTGCCCCCCGAACGACGATGTTCTCGGCGTTGAGCGACAACTCGCGGGTGAGGCTGTACTCGCCGGCCGCGAGGCAAATCGTCGATCCGGGCTCGGCTTCGATGAACGCGGTTGCCAAGGCCGTTTGATCGTCGTCGGAAGGTGCGACGCTCTGGTCGCAGCCGGCCTCGCCACCGCCCTCGGTACAACCCACCGGACCGAGGACGCCACCGATGCTCGTCAGCAGGACCAGCACGCGTTTCGAAACTGCCGTCGGATTCATGGCCAATCTCCAGACGAAGCCTCGCCGGCTCGCCCCGAGGCCATACCATCGAAGCGCCCCGGTCGCCAAAGGGTCCCGGCGCCACCACGGCGCCTACCGCGTGGCCCGTCCACGCTCGGGCCGTGCGTGAGCGCCCATACGACACGTGCACGCAACGGCGGGGCTCAGCCCGCGTCGGCGTTGAGAATGAGGCTGAAGACCGCGCCGTTCGCAGCGCCCGCGGTGCCCGAGGCGAGCTCCGTCGTATCCAGGAAGGCGGTGAAGTCCTCACCCATCAGCGCTGCGTTCAGGACCACGAAGATGCCGCTCGGCCCGGTCGAGACGTCGTCGAACGTGCCGTCGTCCTGGAGATAGCGGATCACCGCACCGCTGTTCTCGTCGTCGGGAACGACCGTCGCCCCGGCGATGGGATCCCCGGTGGTGCCATCCCGCACCAGACCGATGACACCTCCCCTTTCGCCCAGCGGCAGGCTGTTGTCGGGGAGGCCGGCATCGCCCTCCAGCGCCGTCGACCACTCGAGGAGGCTCGCCGTCGGTGCGACCCACAGATCGTGAATCGCCGTCCCCACGGCGTACGCGGACATGTCGTCGGCCGGCGAAGCGACGCCGGTCGCCGTCAAGAAGTAGTCCCCGTCGCCTCCCGCGATGCTGATGATCGCCAGCGGAGCGCTGATCGGCTTGTCGGTCGTCATGTCGATGCGCCCGTCGGAGGCCGACGGCATCTCGACCAGCGGCGTGGCGTTGGCAGGATCGGCGATCGCCTCGATGGCCTTGACGATCTTGACGTTCACCCCACCCACCGGCTGGCCCGTGGCGAAGTCGAACAGCGTCCCCGTCACGCGCGTGCTGCAGCCCGCGTCGGTCTGCTCCGGCATGGGGCCACAGACGGCGTCGTCGTTGAGCGGCACGTCGGTGTAGATCAGACAGACGCCCGATGCGCAATCCCCGTGGGACGTGCACGGCTCGCCCTCGGCCTTCTCGCCCCCGGGGCCGTAGCACATCGCCGGCTCGCCTCCGCTGCTCGATCCTTCGTCGGGATCGGAGCTGGTGCCCGACGGGTCGCCGGTCTCGTCGGCGGAGCCACCGGTCCCTTCGGCTCCACCGTCGTCGCTGCAACCGACGACGGTGAACCCCAACGCGAGGGCGAAGACGTTCGAGCAGGCCAGGGCTGAAATCGTGATCGAGGGGCGCATCATGTCGGGCTCCGGCACGGCTGCGCCTTCGGGAGGTGCAGTCGTTCGGCTGCGGAGCCTAGCAACCTCGGCCCGGTGGCCACAAGCGCGTTCGAGGCCGGCACCACACGCCCGACCGTCGATGGCCTTCCCCCGAGGGTCGTGCACGCGCGGTGGTCTCGGCCCGAGGGGGTGAGCCCGGCCTTCGTGGGCGCGCGGGGTCACGCGTCGACGGGCACACCCTCGTCGAAGATGCGGTGCCTCACTGGAGCCAACGTGGCCGGCAACGTGGTGACCCGCACGGGTTCGGAAACGTTCCCGCGAGGCGAGGACACTTCCGTCGACGCGGGCAGCGGTCTCACCCCACGCGACGGTTTCCGATGCCCCGCTCTAGCAGCCCGTGGTGA
>CAZYSW010000181.1:9050-10608 GCA_964650105.1 uncultured Nannocystaceae bacterium | reverse complement strand
CGACAGGGGGCCGTGGCCCGCCAGACGGAGGCCTGCAGCGACCCCGCGGTCCAGAAGGAATCCCTGAGCTACTTCGTGTGCGGCGGCGCGATCGGCGAGGCGATCGCCGCCGCCCCCGAGGGTGAGCGCGACGCCGCGGCCCAGGGCTACGACCGCTGCGAAGCGCTACCCGACGCCTTCCAGCTCCCGCCGGTCGAATCGCTGGTCTCCACCCGATAGCGCAACCGCCACACCCGCTGCCCGCGCCGAAGCGTCGTGTCCTCGCGACGTGAGGTCGCTCCGTAGGGGTTGCCACGCCAGAAGGTCCACGGGCCCGCCAGGTTGCGAAACCCCAGCCGCTGCATCCCGGGCGACTCGAGCTCGGCCATCGCCTCGAGCGCGATCTCGTACACGTCGCTGGCCACGTGCAGCTCTCCGCCCGCGACGAGCTGACGGCGGAGGACCTCGCACAACCCACGGTCGATCACCCGGCGCTTGTGGTGCTTGGCCTTGAACCACGGATCGGGAAAGAGCAGGTGGAACCGTTGCACCTGCCCCTCGTCGAACACGCGATGGAGATCGACGTTGAGGTTGACGTAACCGAACAGCAGGTTGCTCAGCCCCGCTTCGGCGGCGCGCCGGCGGTTCAGCTCGATCACCTTCTCGCGGATGTCGAGCCCGACCACGCAACGCTCGGGATGCGCGGCGGCGAGCTGGAAGCTGAACTGTGCGTCGGCGCAACCGAGCTCCACGTCCACGGGCGGGTGCGTCCCCAAATGGGCCGGGATGCGGATCCGCTCGGCCCGCGGCTCGACGTACTTGAGCCCGAGCGGATTGACGTGTTGCCTGACGCGCCTCACCAACTTCCGGGTCTCCAAGTCTGATAATGTTCCATGGTGCCCTCCGAGCAAGGCGCCGCCGATCCCATCCCGCTCGGGCTCTCCTCGCGTCCGTCCGACACGGTGGGCCGTCGCGTCCTGGCCGAGCGCGACACTGTGCTCGAGCTTCTCGCGGTCTTCACCCACGACCTGAGCAATCCGCTGCAGAGCCTCATCGTCCTGAGCGAGCTCGCAGCCGACGAGCTCACGCCGGGAACCGAAGAGTACCAGCGCGCCAGGCAGTGCGTCGAAGCGGCCGAGCGCATGCGCACGTTGGTGCAGGCGCTGGCGGGCACCACCCGGCACGCCGAGGCCTCGCGCAGCCTCGACGCCACCGGCCAACGCATCATGCACCTGCTCGGCCGTCGCTTCGAGCGGCATCGCATCGAGGTCACCTTCGACCTGCGCGAGCTCAGCGCCTCGGTGCCGCCGCCGGTGGTCGAGCTCGCCCTTCTGGTGATCGCCATGGGGGTAGTGGCGGTGGCCAACGAGGCCTCGCACGCCGGATTCCGCATCCACGTGCAGGCGCGGCCGTCCGAGGACCGAGCGACCCTCGACGTGTCGACCCTCCGCGTCGGCACCGACGCGTCCACCGATCCGGTCTCGCTCGCCGATCCGCACGTGCAGCGTCTGCACGATCTCGTGGACGGCACGAGCCTGCACGCCGAGATCGCACCGGGCTCGGCGACGCTGTGGTGGGC
>CAZYSW010000181.1:0-9022 GCA_964650105.1 uncultured Nannocystaceae bacterium | reverse complement strand
GTCGGGAGGGGCGGGTTGACGCGACCTCTCTCCTCGCAGGACGCGGCGGCGACCATCCTGCTGGTCGAGGACGACGAGCTCGTCTCCCAGGCGCTGGCGGTCTCGCTGCGCCGCGGCGGCTACCAGGTCCTCGTCGCCCCCAACGTCGACGTGGCGCTGCAGATCTTCGGCGAGCACCCCGTCGACGTCGTGGTGACGGACCTGCTCATGCCGGGACCCTCCGGCTTCGACCTCTTGCGTCACATCGAGCAAAAGGACCCCGACCTCCCCGTCGTCATCGTCACCGCCGACCACAGCATCCAGGCCGCGGCGGTGGCCGTGCGCGAACGTGCCTTCGACTACCTCACCAAGCCGGTCTCTCGCGACCTGCTCATGGAGACCGTCGCCCGCGCCGTTCGGTCGCGCCAAGAACAGCTCGAGCGCCGGCTGGAGGAGGCGCGCCTCAAGGAGCATCATCGGCAGCTCGCGATCCGCCACCAGCGGACGGCCATGCTCCTGTCGGTCCTCTACAACCGCTCGGTCGAGGGCATCCTGGTCGTCGACGCGCACGGCCGGCTGGTGGACGCCTCCCAAAGCTTCGTCTCCCTGGTCGGGCAACCGCTGTACGAGCTGCTCGATCTCGGCATCCGCGAGCTGTTCGAGCCCCACCCCACCGAAGGCGACGTGCAGGACCGCGTGATCGCGCTGGCGAGCGGACCGCTGTCGCAGGGGCACTGGCGTGGCGAGGTCACCGTCCGCAACGCCAGCGGTCGCCAGCTCCCCGCCAAGATGAGCCTGTCGGTGTGCGAGACGCCGGCGGTCGACGATCGCGGCGAGCAGACCCGCTACGTCATCGCCCTGCTCTACTACGAGGCCGCCTGCGAGGAGATCAGCCGCCAGCTCCAGGCCGCCGATCGCCTCGCCACCATCGGACTGCTCGCCGGCAGCGCCGCCCACGAGATCAAAAACGAGCTCGGCCCGCTGCTCGGCTACGTCTCGATGATCGAACGCGCCGGCAAAAAGCCCGTGGACGCCGGCATGATCGCGATCATGCGGGAGAGCATCCGCCGCGTGCAGGAGCACGTCGAGCAGATCCTCGAGCCGCTGCGCCCGCGCGTGCGCACGCGCGGCCCGGTGGTCATCGCCGAGGCCGTCGACAACATCCTCGCGCTGCTGCGGCGCGCCGGGAAGCTCCGCCGGCTCACCGTCGAGGTCGAGGCCAGCGAGGAGGTCGTGGTGCACGCCGACAAGGACGAGGTCCACCAGATCGCGCTCAACCTCATCACCAACGCCATCGATGCGCTGCCCGACGGGCAAGGCGGCGATCGGGGGCGCATCTGGATCCGTCTGCTCCGACGCGACGACTTCGGCGTGCTGCAGGTCCAGGACACGGGCGTCGGGATCGCGACCAATCTGCGGGCCCGGGTGTTCGAGGCCTTCTTCACCACGAAGGGATCGGTGGGCACGGGCCTGGGGCTGGCGGTGGTGCACGACATCGTCCGCAACCTCCGAGGCCGCGTGACCCTCGACTCGCCGCCCGAGGTCGGCACCAAGGTCACAGACTCGTTGCCGCTGTACCGCCCCGAGCTCGCGTAGACGGGGCAGGGGCCGATCGACGACGCTCGCCTCGTCGCCCCCGGTCGCGCGCCGTCGAGATCCGCGGTACGCGTCGAGCCGCATTCTGCTAGTTTCCGCCCTCCCCATGGCGACCTTCGGCGTGATCCTCAGCCCCGGCCACGCGCACGCGATGCGCACGGCGATGCCCGGCGTCGGCTTGGTCCTGCTCGAGCGGACGTTGCTCGACCCGCCGCGTGCGCAGGCCCTGCGCCGCTGGAGCGCCCAGGTGCGCCGCACCTTCCCCGACGCCGAGCTGGTCCCCTACGTCTGGCACCTGGTCACCCACGCGGCCGAGGACGGCCTGCTGCAGCGCGCCGCCCGGACTCTGCCGGGGCCGCCGACCGCGTTCGGTCACCTGCGGGACACCCGCGAGATCCAGCAGGCCTGGGCCGTCAGCCGTCAGGCGGCCGAGATCCTCGGCACCCGCCGCATGGCCCTGCGGACCCCCTCGGGGGTGTCCCCGGGCAGCATCGGGCGCACCCGGCTGCGCGCCGCCGTCGACGCCCAGCGCGCCGAGGGCTTCGAGCTGGTGTGGGAGCCCGAAGGTCTGTGGGATCCGCCGTCGGCGCTCGCGGTCGGCGACGAGCTCTGGATCCGCGTCATCTTGCCGGCGTTCGAGGGAGGTCGTCCGCTGCTCGCCGACGAGCACGGCCCCGTGCTCGTCGACGCCCGCGCCTGGTTGCGCATCGAGGGGCGCGGGCGACGACCGCGGCTCACCCCCGACCAGATCGACGCGATCGTCGATCACGTCGACGCCATCGACGACGCCGTGCTGTTGTTCGCCGGCTCGCACGCACTCGCCAACTGCAGGGACGTGCTCGCCCGATGCGGTTGAAGCGTCTGCATCGCGCGCCTTAAAAGACCACGCCGCCGCGGCTCCTCGCGCGCGACGGCGTGCCTGCGCTCGAAACGCAGGTCGAGGTCGGACGACCTACTTCTTGGTCTTCCGCTTGGCGGCTTTCTTCTTGCCACCCTTCTTGGCGGCCTTCTTCTTGCCACCCTTCTTGGCGGCCTTCTTCTTGCCGCCCTTCTTGGCGGTCTTCTTCTTGGCGGCCTTCTTCTTGCCACCCTTCTTGGCGGCCTTCTTCTTGCCACCCTTCTTGGCGGCCTTCTTCTTGCCGCCCTTCTTGGCGGCCTTCTTCTTGCCACCCTTCTTGGCGGCCTTCTTGCGGCGCTTCTTGGTCGCCTTCTTGGGAGCTGCTGGGGTTTCGGCTTCTAGCGTCATCTGTGGACCCTCCTTCAAGGGCAACGGTACCCGGACGTTACGGCCGGGTTTAGCGCGATGTCAATAACAATTAACATCTTTGTCGTTCAATTAGGTGTTGGTGAGTGATCTTTTTAGGAAGGTAAGCGATCGTGATACCCAGTTATGCGTCTCGGACCTAGCATAGCTACACACATGAACGTCTGTTCGGGCATCGCCCGCTGAGCGCGAAGGCAACCCCGCGAAATCGGCGGGCTTTTTCGCGCCTGCCGCCGCGGGTCCGAACAGCGTCCACACCGGGCTGCGGGCCCGCTGTCGCTGTTTGCCGGGTTGTGCGATAACAGCTTCGTCGCGTCCGAGCCCGCGAATCGCGCGGTACGCGAGAGTCCTGTCACGAGGAGAGCCGATGCCGCAGATCACGTGGACGAACGACGAGCCGCAGGTGGGGCAAGGGATGATGGTCGTCCCCCTGCTCGAGGGGCACGACGGAGCCGCCATCGAGGAGCGCTTCGGCTCGGCCGTCCACGAGGCCATGCAGGCCGCCCGCTTCCGGGGCAAGCCCGGCGACGCGTTCGCTTTCACCGCCGAACGCGACGGTCGTCTGCAACGCATCCTGTTGATGGGCGTGGGCTCGGGACCGCGCGACGCCGCGTCCATCCGCACCTTCGCCCACGACGTCGTGCGTCACGCCCACGGAGCCGGTGCGTCCAGGCTCGTCGTGGACGTGCGATGGGACGCCGGTGTCCGCTTCCCCGACGACATCCCTGCGCTTCATCTGGGCAACCTCGTCGCCCAGGGTTGCATGCTCGGGACCTACGCCTACGAGCGGTTCCTCTCCGAGGAGAAGCGAAATCCCTCCAGGCTCACCGACATCGTCTGGTGGAACCGCGACCAGGCACCCGCCGAGGGCACGCCTCGCGGAGAGATCGTCGCCGCCGCGGTGGCCCGAGCCCGCGATCTCGTCAACGGGCCGGCCGGCCTAGTGACGCCGACCTACCTGGCCCAGACCGCCCGCGAGATGGTCGACGCGCTCGCCGGCGAGCGCGACGTCGAGCTGACGGTGCTCGACCGCGACGCCTGTGCCCAGCGCAACATGGGCTGCTTTTTGGGCGTCGCGCAGGGCAGCGACGAGCCGCCCCAGTTCATCCATCTGCACTACTGCCCCAAGAAGGCCGCCAAGGGCCGGGTATGCCTGGTCGGCAAGGGCGTCACGTTCGACTCCGGTGGCTACTCGCTCAAGCCCACGGACGCCATGCTCGACATGAAGATGGACATGGCCGGTGCAGCCGCCGTGATCGCTTCCTTCGAGGCGCTCGCCCGTCTCGAGGTCCCCTGGGAGGTGGACGTGGTGGTGGCGGCCACCGAGAACATGGTCAGCGGTCGCGCCTACCGTCTCGGCGACGTCCTCACCGCCTCCAACGGCAAGACGGTCGAGATCAACAACACCGACGCGGAGGGCCGTCTGACGCTCGCCGACGCGCTGGTGTACGGCGCCTCGCTCGAGCCCGACTTCATGATCGACTTCGCCACCCTCACGGGCGCCTGCATGGTCGCGCTGGGGCCCAAGATCGCGGGCGTCATGACCAAGGACGACGCGTTGGCCAAGGACTGGCTCGACGCGGCGGAGCGAAGCGGGGAGGCCATGTGGCGACTCCCGCTTCCCGACGATCTCAAAGAGCAGCTCAAGAGCAAGATCGCCGACATGAAGAACACCGGCGAGCGCTACGGCGGCGCGATCACGGCGGGCCTGTTCTTGTCGGAATTCACCGAAGGGCGCCGGTGGCTGCACGTCGATCTGGCCGGCCCTGCCATGGCGGCCAAGCCCTACGGCGTGACCACGCCCGGCGGCACGGGATTCGCGGTGGCCACCATCGTCGAGCTCCTCGGCGAGCAGCCTCGCGCGTGAGCGCCTCCTTCGAGCGCCCGGTGACCCGCTCTCCTCAGTTCGGGTAGCGGATCTCGTAGACGATGCCGTTTTCGATCGCGACCTGGGTCTCGTCGGAGGTGCCGTCGCAGTCGAGGTTGTCGCGAACGTAGCGTCCCGCCTTGGGACCGCTCGAGCATCGGATGAAGGTGTGGATCCGCGCCGGTCGTCCGTCGCGGTCGCGATCCTGGGTGTCGGCGGGGGGGCCCCACGCCATGAACACCGCGAACTCGTAAAACCCGACCTCGACGCGGCCCTTGCCAGCGGCCTCCCGCTGCTCGGCGGGCAAGGCGGTCCACTTGGCCCAAAGCCCCTTCTGTTCGAGGTACGCTTGGCGATCGCGCTCGCGGATCCGCAGGAACTCCTGCTGATCTTCGGGCGTCGGGAGGTTGTAGTAAAAGCGCCGATCGAGCTCGGGAAGTCGGTCCGGTTTGGTCGCGCATGCCCCGAGGCACAGAGCGCCGACGACCAGGCCCACGGCGTGGACGCGCAGCGGCGGAACGATTCGGTCGATCCGGGCGCGCCGGGCGAAACGGCGACGCTGCGGCACGGACGGCAGGGACGCGAACATCGGACGCAGATGATAATTCAGGCCAGCGCCGGTCCCCAAAGAAGGGTGGCGCTCCGCTCGCCACGCATGCGTCTCGACGCGTGCAAGGAACCGTGCCGCGGGCTCACAACCACGCTAAGATGGGCCCTCGTCCCATCACCCCGATGCGCGCCATCGTGGGGCGCCGGCACGGTCTCGCGAGCGCGCTCACGCGCGACCCCCCGGTCCTTCCGATTCGGCAGCCATACACCGTTTCTCCGCCGATTTCGGCCTTTCGAGACATTGACTTCGGGCACCCACACTGCTAAGGATACGCGGCCTACGTTGCCTGTAGTGTGGCGTGCATTGCGCTGTTCCTTGATGCCCCGCCCAGGAGCGACTTCATGCCCAGCACCTTCACCGTAGGCGACAAAGTGGTCTATCCCGGCCACGGCGTCGCAGAGATCACTGGCGTCGAGCGCCGGGAGATTTCTGGAAGCGCGATGGAGTTCTACGTGCTTCGGGTGCTCGAGAACAACCTCAAGGTGATGGTGCCCAAGCACAACGCCAACACGGTCCGCAGACTGGTCGGCGAAGACGAAGTCAACGCCGTCTACAACGTCCTGCAGGACCGCAACGGCAAGGTCTCCACCGCGACGTGGAACCGGCGCCATCGAGAGTACATGGAGAAGATCAAGACGGGCTCGCTCGTCGAGATCGCCAGCGTCCTGCGCGACCTCTGCATCCTGCGCAGCGACAAGGAGCTCTCGTTCGGCGAGCGTCAGATGCTCGAGCAGGCGCGGTCGCTGCTGGTCCAGGAGCTCGCCCTGGCCAAAGGCCAGGAAGAGGATCGCGTCGCCCAGGAGCTCGAGGCCCTCTTCGCCTGACGCCCCGCCCGCCGGACGCCTCAGATGTCCGCCGTGCGCATGAACATGGGTTGAGCCAACAGCCACAGGCTGAGCAGGCTCATGAGCACCATGCCCACCATCATGACCAGGTGGACGCGCAGGCCCGCGCCGCGATCGCCCTGGTAGAGCCGAGACGTCTCGCGCTGGGCCACCAGGATCCCGTAGATGTGGCCGACGATCACCAGCGCCACCTGCACGTACCAGATCTTCTCGGGCTCGAGCAGGGCCGACAGGGGCGCGCGCGCCGTCCCGAAGTAGTCGGTGCCCCATCCCAGCGGATCGCTCAGCAGTCGCCACAGCTTGGACCACTCGTAGAACACGTGCGTCGCGTTGTGGGCGAGGTGATAAAAGAGCGCGATCGGCAGCAGCGTGTAGGCGAGCTTGACGAAGAGCTTGCGGGTCGTCACGTCGGAACCACGGCCCGCACGCTGCATCACCCAGCAAAGAGCCCACCACGCCAGCCCCGGCACCACGATGCAGGCGAGCATCATGATCGTGAAGGTCATCGTGCCGCCGTGACTGCCCGAGAACCCCAGGATGTCGGCGCCGAACAGGTCGGTCTGCACGTCGATCAGCAGCTGGCGCAGCGCCGCCTCCCAATCGCGCCAGGCCTGGATCATCGCCGCCCCGTGAAAGGCGCTGACGATGAACACCAGCAACGCCATGTAGGCCTCGTCGGGCTTGCTGCGGTGGGGATGGAGGATGTCCGCGCCGCTCGAGCGCACGCGTAGCGCGATGTTGTCGTGGGGGCAGCTCTTGACGCACTCGGTGCACAACGTGCAGTACTGATTGTCGTTCATGGCGCCCATGAACTCGTGCGTGGGGCAGGGCAGCCCCACGCCCTCGCGCCCGTGAAAGCAGTCCTTGGTCCGACAGGCCTTGCAGATCGCGTCGCTGCGCCGGCGCAGCTCCAGCATGCCCATCATCGCGTACTGGCCACTGACGCGGCCGACGAAGCACACCCAGCGGCACATCGCCTTGCGCTCGTACACCACGAGCAGGATCCACGACAGCGCGACCATCCCGATGGCCATCAACGAGGTCAGCCACGGGCGGTTCGCCGCGTCGTAGACGATCTCCAGCCATGTCACGGTGGCGAAGAGCACGATCGCCGGCCACATCCACAGCTTGAAGCGGGGGTACTTCTCGCCCAGCGAGCGGATCTTCTCGGTGCTGGTCACCGATCTCCGCATGACCCAGTCGGGGATCGCGGTCCACGGGCACACGAAGCACCACAGGTTGCCGAAGAACAGCACCAGGAAGACGAGTCCGATCCACCAGATGTTCCAGGTCAACACCGGCGCGATGTTGCGGCCGGGCTGCTGACTGCCGATCAGGCCGGCCACGATGACCGTCACGAAGACGATCACCACCGGAATCTGGAAGGCGGGCTGAAACCACCGGCTCTTCATCGCGCGCCGAAGCCATCGCCCACGCGTCAGCTCGAACCGCCAGTAGGGTCGCCGACGCGATCGAGCATCGCTGCCCCGGCGCTCGAAGATCACGAAGGACAAGATCAGGACGATCACCGCCGACGCGAAGAACACGTGGTTGGGGATCCCCGGCATGAGGTGGACGTACGCCTTGGTCTTCACCGTCGTCGCGTCGTCGAAGGCCGCCGGATCGAAGAAGCCGCCCGCTTGCAGCTCGGCCCTGGCCCGGGCGTCGAGCCCCTGCGCTCCCGAGTCGCCATCGCCCTCCTCCAGCACCAGCGCGCCGGCCTTGGTGCGCCTGGTGCCGAACGGCCCCACGACCTCACCCTCGCCCTCCCGCTCGACCTCCTCCACCGCGGGCATCGGCGGCACCTCACCCTCGACCTCCCGCTCGACCTCCTCCACCGCGGGCATCGGCGGCACCTCGGCACCCTCGGCGGACGTTGCCGCGCTCTGCTCTTGCCCCTGCAACGCGGCGAGCAACGGCCGCGCCCGCGGATCGTCGCGCACGGCCGAATGCACCTCGAGCACCGCCCCCGAAAGGTCGCGCGCCGACACCTGCTGCCGACCGATCCAGACCAGGACGATCACGGCGACGACGATCGCGAACACCCGGGCGAAGGGGCCGCCCCTCAGCAACGCCAACGGATCGTCGTGCGCAAAGGCGCCCTCGAGTGCCCGCATGGCCCCCGATCCGGGCTCACGGCGGGCACACCCTCCGTGATTCAACACCGGGAGCGACTTGCTCACCCGGCGCCCCATCGTCACCCGGCGAGCTCCTGGATCGCGATGACGTTGGGGGCGCGACGCCAGGTGAACGTGTCGTTGGGGCTCACCGCGGGGGCATGGGCGGTCAGGTCCTCGACCGTCGCGGTCATGGTGCACGGATCGTCGGTTCCCGACAGCGTCGCCCACAGCCCCTTGCCGTACCCGGGATCACCCGACGGCGCGGGGAACCACGGCGATGCTCCGACCGCCAGGTGCCGCCCGTCAGCGGCGACCTCCAGGGCGAACGGATCGAGCGAGCCCCCGGCCGCCGTCTCCCAGTGCTCGTCGAACCCCGCGATCGGCCCGCAGATCTCCAGCGACGAGCCCCCAGTATCGTGGACCACGAACACCCCGCGCTTGCCCGACGGGATCTGCCCCGCGCCGCTGGCCACGATCCAGGTCGGAACGTCGGACGGAAAGCGCCGGATCGCGTTGGGCTGACTCTCACCTGCGCTCCCCAGGTCGGTGATGCCGAGGAGATTGCAGCTTCGGTCCATGCGATGCAGCTTGGCGTCGTCCAGGACGTTCGCACCGGGCCCCTGCAGGGCCACGAACCCTCCCGCACCGTCAGGCGCCAGATACCGCACTCGCTTTTGGGTCCCCGCCGCCAGCGTGCAGACGCGACCGGTCTCCGACGCCGCCGCGTCCGCGAGCGACCCC
>CAZYSW010000180.1:7913-10613 GCA_964650105.1 uncultured Nannocystaceae bacterium | reverse complement strand
CTCGTTCGCCGAATGGCCGGCGGCGTCGACGATGACCAGGCGAGACTCGGGCCAGGCCTGGTGCAGCCGCCAGGCGTTCCGGACCGGACAGATCACGTCGTACCGTCCGTGCACGATGACCGCCGGAATGTGCCGGATCTTGGGCACGTCCTCGAGGAGCTGCAGCGGCCTCTCGAGGAACCCTGCGTTGACGAAGTAGTGGCACTCGATGCGGGCGAACGCGAAGGTGAAGCTCGCGTCCTCGCAGTGGGCCACCAGATCGGCATCCTGCAAGAGCGTGGCGACGCGACACTCCCACATGCTCCACGCTCGCGCCGCGGCCTCTCGTAGGCGCGGATCCTCGCCCACCAGGCGTCGGTGATAGGCCGCGATGATGTCGTCGCGCTCGTCGGGAGGGATCGCCGCGAGGAAATCGTCGTACGCGTCGGGGAACAACACCCGCGTTCCCGTGCGATAAAACCAGTCCATCTCGTCGGGGGCGAAGGTGAAGATGCCCCGAAGCACCATCTCGGTGACGCGTTCGGGGTGGCGCTGGGCGTACGCCAGGGCCAGGGTGCTCCCCCACGATCCGCCGAAGACCTGCCACCGCTCGATCCCCAGGTGCTCACGCAAGGCTTCGATGTCCGAGACCAGGTGCCAGGTCGTGTTGTCGACCAACGACGCGTGCGGCGTGCTCTTGCCGCAGCCGCGCTGATCGAAGAGCACGATGCGGTAGACCTCGGGGTCGAAGAAGCGGCGGTGCTTCGGCTCGGTTCCACCGCCGGGTCCGCCGTGCAAGAAGACCACCGGCTTGCCCTCGGGGTTGCCCGATTCCTCCCAGTAGATCCGATGGACGTCCGAGACCTGGAGCTTGCCCGAGGCCCGAGGTTCGATCTCGGGATACAGGCGACTGCCGGGGGTACTGAAGGCGGGATTCATCGGAAAGAGGCGGATTCGACCAGGAGCTTGGCAGGTCGGCGTCCGGGCATCAACTGCGGAAACGCTCCGTGGCCTCGATGAGATGGTGGACGATGCCGGGCTCGTAGGCGGAGTGGCCGGCGTCGGGCACGATGACGAACTGGGCCTCGGGCCAGGCCTTGTGGAGCTCCCAGGCGGACATCATGGGGCACACCACGTCGTAGCGGCCCTGGACGATGACCGCGGGGATGTGGCGGATCCGGTCGACGTCGGCGAGGAGCTGGTCCTCCCGCTCGAAGAAGCCGCCGTTGACGAAGTAGTGGCACTCGATCCGCGCGAACGCGGTGGCGAACGCGTCCTCGCCCGCGTGGCGGACGTACTCGTCGCTGGTGCGCAAGAAGCTGGTGCTGGCTTCCCAGATGCTCCAGGCCCGCGCGGCCGCCAGCCGAACCGCAGGATCGTCGCTGGTGAGGCGCCGGTAGTAGGCCCGGATCAGGTCGTCGCGTTCGCCCTCGGGGATGGCCTGCAGATAGGGCTCCCAGGCGTCGGGGAAGATGGCGCTCGCGCCCTCCTGATAGAACCACTCCAGCTCTTTTTTTCGCAGCATGAAGATGCCGCGCAAGACCAGCTCGGTCACGCGATCGGGGTGCTTTTCGGCGTAGGCCAAGGCCAGCGTGCTTCCCCAGGAGCCGCCGAAGACCTGCCAGCGATCGATGCCGAGGTGCTCCCGGAGCTTCTCCATGTCGGCGACCAGGTGCCAGGTGGTGTTCTCGTGCAACGACGCGTGGGGTTTGCTGCGCCCGCAGCCCCGCTGATCGAACAGGACGATGCGGTAGGCCTCGGGATCGAAGAATCGCCGCTGCTTGGCGTCGGTTCCGCCGCCCGGGCCACCGTGGACGAAGACCACCGGCTTGCCGCGGGGATTGCCCGACTGCTCCCAGTAGATGGTGTGCGTGTCCGAGACCTGGAGCATCCCCGTCTCGTAGGGCTCGATCTCGGGGTAAAAGGTGCGACGCGGCCCCATGTGGTGCAGGAGGTTCGCAGACGAGGCCCGGTTTTTCCACTCGCCGCGGACGTCTCAGGTGGACCGTCGGGAGCGCAGCTCGGGCGGTGCCTGGACCAGCTCGATGAGCACACCCTGACCACCGATGGGTGCGTCCTGCGAACCGCGGGGGTGGATGAAGCAGACGTCGTGGCCCGAGGCGCCGCGTCGAATGCCACCCGGGGTGAAGCGCACGCCGCGCGCCGACAGCCACTCGACCGCCGTCTGCAGGTCGTCGACCCAAAGGCCCACGTGGTTGAGGGCCGGCTCGTGGACGCGCGGACGAGCCTCGGGATCGATCGGCTCCATGAGGTCGACCTCCACGCGCATCGGTCCCTCGCCCACGACCGCGATGTCCTCGTCGACGTTCTCCTGCTCGCTGCGGAACCGACCCACGATCTCGAGCCCCAGAAGATCGATCCACAGCGCCCGCAGATCGGCCTTTCGCGGTGCACCGATCGCGATCTGCTGCACGCCGAGGATTCGGAACGGACGATCGGGAGCAGACATGTGGGAGACCATAGCAGAGGGTCGGCAGCGGCGACGTCTCCGCGCGGCCCAATCGATCTCCGCTGCACCGCGCTGCCGGTCGTCGCGCAAAAGACCGTCGCGGGCCTCGCACCGCGCGCGACTCGGGGTGGCGTCGTAGCCGTCGATCTCGGCCGACCCCGCGACCCGCAGACGGTCGCCGAGCGGGATGAGGCCGTAGAGGCCGGAATCGTCGCCGATGCAGGTTCGCACGCGGCCCGGCCATGCCGCGC
>CAZYSW010000180.1:0-7903 GCA_964650105.1 uncultured Nannocystaceae bacterium | reverse complement strand
GCCAGCGGGTTTGACACCGCGCGATGTCAGGGTAAGGCTAAGGCATGAGCTGGGCGTTGCTCATCGTTGCGCTGGTGCTCGGCGGTGTCGGTCTGCTGCTCGCGACGATGACGGCGATCAACCGTGCCGTCGACGAAGAAGAACACTATCGACTCTCGGTGCGCTTTTGGGGGACTCTGGCGGTGCTCGGTGGTTGCCTGCTGTTGGCGTTCGCGCAGCCTCTGTTCAGCTTCGACTGGCAGCACTCGGAGGGCGGAATGCTGGAGGCCGGCGTGGCCACGGTGCTCCTGGCCAGCTTGCTTCCCGCGGTCGTGATCGTCGCGGGCACGCGCAACGCACTGATGCTCGACCTCGCGCGTCGCCGCCGTCGCGGCGCGCTCGACCACGGGGTCACGGTGGAGGCGCAAGTCGTGGAGCGCCGGCGCCGTTTCCTCGGCCAGGACATCATGGCGGTGGTCGTGGAGGCCGACGTACCCCGGCCCATCCCCGGCCGAGAGGTGGGCTACCGCGTCCGTGAGCGCGATGCGACCTGGCGTCGCCGCTTCGTGGAAACGTGCCCGGGCGATCACTGGCTGCGGTTCACGCCCGGGCAGCGGGTGCGGCTGAAGTACGATCCGAGTGACGCGGGCACCTGGGCGTTGCTGCTGTTCGAGTGATCCCGACGCCGCGGCTCAGGCCGCACCCCGAGCCGGCGTGTTGTGCAGCCGTGGCGCGTCGTGGACCGTGGCCACGACCGCGGCTTCGTGCTCGGCGATCTCTCGCAGCCTCGCCTCGAGGGCGTCCTCGGTGAGCGCCCCGACCGAGCGGGCCAGATCCACGTAGGCGCGGTGGTGACGAGCCTCGGCGGCGAGAAGCCCCCGATAGAGCCGGACGAGCGCGTCGTCCACATTCGCCTCGGCGAGGGCGTCGGCGAGCACCTGCATGCGCTCGCAGCTTCGGGCCTCGATGAACGCGCAGCACAGGAGCGTGTCCACCAGCCGCAAGGGTTCGCGGGTCCGGACCACGGTCAAGAGGCCGGAGGCGTACGGGCTGGGGCGAAGGCGTCGAAACACGCCTCCGCGGCGCTCGATGTGGACGAGGACCTCCTCGAAATGGGCCAGCTCCTCTCGCGCCAGGCGCGACAGTGGCGTCATGAGCTGCGGGTGCTCGGGGTAGCGAAAGATGAGCCCCAAGGCGGTGGAGGCCGCCTTCTTTTCGCAATGGGCGTGGTCGAGCAAGATCTCGTCGAGGTGCGCGACGGCCCACGAGCCCCATGAAGGTGCGGTCTTGTTGGCGAGGTGCAGCACGGCCGAACGGCGTGGATATACCAGCGAAGGTCGTGGTGCTGTACCCTCGGGCGCAACGATGCTCGGAGCGCGGCGCCTTCGTCTCGTGCGTGCGCGTCTGGGCGCGTGCAGCCTCGTCCTGAGCGGCGCGGTGGGTTGTCACCCGGCGCTGCCGCCTGATTCGCCGGAGGCCCGCCCGAGTCGGGCTCGACGGTCCACGACCAGCGCACCACTGGACGGGCCGCGCATCCTGTCCGCGCAGCTCGTCCACAGCGATGCCCCCACGCTCGGAGGCAAGGACGCGATCGTGATCGTCTTCTCCGAGGAGGTCGACCCCGCCAGCCTCTTCGCGAGGGGCTTCTTCGTCGCGCTCGCCGACGGAGGGCGGGTGGTACCCGACGAGGCGGTGTTGGCCCCGGCCAGCGAAGGGGACGAGAACCGAACCGTGCTGTTGATGGGGGACTTCGGGGATCCCGTCGACAACCCGCCCACGGACGTGACGGTCGTGGGGCGCGTATACGCCGAGCGGGGGGCTCCGCTTCTGGGCGTGTCGGGCTCGGTGCGTCCGTACGCGACGCCCAACCACGTGGTCGCAGCGCATCGCGTGGCGGTATCGCCCTCGGCGTGCCCCGGTTTTGCGCTCGCCGTACGCACCTATTGGGCCAACTTCCTGCGCAAGGTCGATCCCGCCGCGCTCGGACGCATCGACGTGGTCTTCGATGGCGGCACCGTGCACCCCGCGAGCTTCGACGACCATCGCATGGACGCCGACGAGGCGCGCGAGGACAACGTGCTCGATCTGTGCCTGCGGTCCGAGGATCTCGCCGCCGCGGGAATCGCCGGGGCGTCCGCCGAGCCGCGGCTGGTCCGGATCGAGGCCGGGGTCTTCATGGACCCCGAGGGCATTCCCTCTGCACCCGTGGAGGTGGAGATCACCGCCACCACGCACGATCCGAACGACGCGATCGAGGTCGCGCACGAAGATCTCACACGGTAGACTCGTGCCAGGAAGATCAAACGGTGGTCACCGCCCCGATCGCCGGCAAGATCGTGTGCCTGGCGGTCGCACCGAACGACCAGCTCTCGGCCGGCGATCTGCTGTGCCGAATCGATCCGAGCTGGCCGGCGTACGCCTCACGGCTCGGCGCCCAGCATGACCTTGCGATCGGCGAGGTCGGCGAGGAGCTGTGCCGCGATGCCGAGCTTCTCGTCGTCGAGGGTCTCGCCCACCTTCTCGCACGCGGTCCGCAGCCCCTCGGCGACCTGGCGTTTGTTCTCCAGCAGCTCCTCGAGGATCGCCCTCGCCAACGGCGTCAGCTCCAGATAGCGGACCTTGCCGGCGAGATCGCGGTAGACGAGCAGGCTGGTGGGGACGGGCGGCGGCTCGGAGCGGTCGTCTCGCGACAGCGGCAAGCGGTGCACGGCATGCTCGTAGCGCATCAGCCGGGCCGAGCCATCGAAGCGCAGCGGGCGATCCAACGCCAGGGGCAGGCCGGTCTGGGGCTCGCCCCCGCGCGGGGTGTTGCGCACGTCGATCTCGAGGAGCTCGTGCCGCGCGAGATCGGGCAGGTAGGCGGCGACCTCCGCGTCCACCCGCCAGCGGGGCACGATCCAGTCGACGAACTCGGCAGGCACCTCCCGCAAGTAAGGCGACTTGGCCGCCTTCTCCTCGATGAAGGCCTCGAAGTCGCGCTCGAAGGCCTCCTTCCCCCGGCGCGCGATCGTGCGGGGAATGAACTCCCGAATCGCGTTGCGCATCCGGTTGTGGACGAGGCGGCGGTACACCAAGAAGCGATCGGGCCCGACCTTCAGCATGGCCTCCAGATCCGCGCCCTCGATCTGGTGCGCGCGCAGGTAGGCCGCAAAGTCCTCGGCCATCCGTCGGGGCGCATCGCGCTCGCGGATCGCGGCCGCCAGGGCAGCCATCGGGGGCTCGACCCGATCACGCATGCTGCCGCACCTCCCGTGCGCGGCGTTCGAGGGCGTCCTGGTACACCACGTCGAGCCGCGCCACTTCCTCCAACAGATCGGCCAAAGGAGGGATGTTGGAATCGCGCTCCAGCAGAACGGGCTTGGGGCCCGTGCGTTCGATGACCCAGCCCAGCATGTCGTACACCTCGTCGCGCACATCTGCGCCATGGGTGTCGACGAGCAAGTCCTCGGCCCAACGCTCGTGGCCGGCGACGTGGAGCTGCACGACGCGCTCCAGAGGGATCTGTCGCAGCCAGTCGTACGCGTCGAATCCGTGGTTCGTCGCGTTGACGAACACGTTGTTGACGTCCAGGAGCAGGCCGCAATCCGCCCGCTCCAGGATCTCGAGCAGGAGGTCGGTCTCCGCGTACATCGAGTGACCGAGCTCCAAATACCAACTGATGTTCTCGACGGCCATCGGCCGGCCGAGCCGATCCTGGGCCTCTTTGACGCGATCGGCGATGCGGCGAGCCGCCGTCCGCGTGAAGGGGACCGGCAAGAGGTCGTGCAAGAGCGCGCCGTCGAGCCCGGAGAAGCACACGTGGTCGGAGTGCCACGGCGCGTCGTAGCGCTCGAGGAAGGCCCGCAGCTCGCAAAAGTAGGCCTCGTCGAACGGATCGCTGCCACCGAGCGACATCATCAGGCCGTGGGTGATGATCGGAAACCGTTCGGCGACCGCGTCGAGCTTGCGAGGGATTCGCCCGCCACGGTGCATGTAGTTCTCCGGGGCGACCTCGACGAATCGGATCCGACCGTCCGCCTCTCCACGCGCGACGCGATCGATGAAGGCGGCCCGGAGCCCCAATCCGATCCCGGTGGGTACCGCTCGGCTCATCGCGGACCACGTTAGCAGACGACCTGGTGGGCCGCTGGCGCACCCGTTGCGCGGCATCGGGGCGAGGCCGGCCGAAGCAGCGCCCGCTGCGGTCCCGAGCGGCGACCCGTGTGTATGGTCAGGACACAGGCAACGCCGGCGTGGACCGAACATGAGAGGGCCCGCACTCGCGCACGGGCCCTCGCCTGCTCCCTCGACGGGGAGCCCGCGCGCGGCGCTGTGGCAGCCCCGTCGCGCGGCATGAACGGTGCGTGCTCAGCCGGCTCCGCAGGAGCCCTCGCCCTCGCCACCGCAAGAGCCTTCGCCTTCGCCGCCTTCGGCGGGCTCGTCTTCTGCACCGTCCTCGCCGGCACCTTCGGCGCCACAGCTTCCCTCGGCACCGCAGCTTCCCTCGGCACCGTCACTCGCAGCACCCACCGCATCGGCACCCCCGGGGGTCTCGGTGGCGGGCTTGTCCTTGTTGCAGCCGGTCGTTGCCAGGGCGCCAGAGCCGAGGATGGCAAGGGTGGCCGCGATGCTCTTGAGATTTGCCATTGTGTCTTTTTCTCCTGATTCCGTTCCGTGGTCCGAGTGGGGCCGGATGCTGGTCGGTCGGACGCGCCTGAGAGTACGCGCGTCGGTTCGCGTCCGGATCGGTCCGAGACTGTGTCCCGGGTGCGGTGAAATTCATAGACTGAACAGCCGCCTAGATACAAGGAAAATCGCCCGTTTCGGGGCGATGGAATGCGGTTCGGCGCAAAACCCGAGATCCCCTCGCCGGTCTCGGTCCGGGGGTTCGCTCCAGGTGGGTAACATCGTCCGAGTGCGGCGGGTCGAGGCGATCGGTGCTCGGACGGCACTGGGGATCCTGCTCGTCCTCACCGTCATCAACTTCCTCAACTATCTCGACCGCTACGTCCTCAGCGCCGTGCTCGACGCCGTTCAGCGCGACCTGAGGATCGACGATGCCGCGGCAGGCTTCTTGGGGACGGCGTTCATGGTGGTCTACACCGTCGCCGCGCCGTTCGGCGGATACCTGGGTGACCGCTGGCGACGCAACCGGATCACGGCTCTTGCCGTCGGGCTTTGGAGCCTGGCCACGTTCGCCACCGGTCTGGCCGACGATTACGCGACGCTGGTGGTGTTGCGGGCGTTCGTGGGGATCGGAGAGGCGGGGTACGCCACGGTCGCACCCTCGGTCATCGCGGATCTCTTTCGCCCCGCCGAACGGGGGCGCAAGCTCGCGTGGTTCTATCTCGCGATCCCCATGGGATCCGCCCTCGGTTACATCGTCGGCGGGTGGGTGGGCGAGATCCATGGTTGGCGGGCCGCCTTTTGGGTGGCGGGGTTGCCCGGGCTGGTGTTCGCCCTGGTGGCCGCGTTCATGCCCGAGCCCGCCCGGGGGGCGACCGACGAGGTCTCCGAAGACGTGCGTGGGACGATCTGCGCGGATCTTCGTCGCGTGCTGTCGAGCCCGGCCTGGAGGCTCAACACGCTCGGCACGACGCTCATGACCTTCGCGATGGGAGGGCTGGCGTTTTGGATGCCCACCTATCTGGTCCGCACGTTCGAGCTGGATCTCGGCGCCGCGAACACCGGCTTCGGGGCGGTCACCGTCGTCGCGGGTCTGCTCGGCACCCTCGTCGGCGGGTTCCTGGGGGACCGCGCGTATGCGCGCAGCCAGGGCGGCTACTTCTGGGTGAGTGGGCTGGGCCTTCTGCTCGGTGCCCCCTTCGCGTTCGCACTCCCGTTCTTGGGGAGCCCGACCGCGGTGCTGACCTGCGCGTTCTTTGCCGAGCTGCTCCTGTTCTTGAACACCGGCCCCCTCAACGCCGCGCTGGTGGCATCGGTCCCCGCCCGGCTACGGGCCTCGGCCGTCGCGATCAACGTCTTCTTCATTCACGCGCTCGGCGACGCGATCTCGCCCTACCTCATGGGGCGCCTCAGCGAGGCTCGGAGCTTGGGGACGTCCATCGCGGCCACGGCGGTGCCCATCGCTGCGGCGGGTCTCGTGCTCCTGTGGGGGGCGGCACGCGTGTCGAAGCTTCCAAAGGGGCTCGCGGCCGTCGACGCCGATCGACGAGCCTCGACCCGACCGTGACCGACGATCCCCCCGCGCCGTCAGTCGGCGGGCGACCAGGCATCGTACTTTGCGGCGGGTTCTGGCGTGGCGAACACCTGGATCGCGACGAGGGGTTCGTCGCCGTTTTGGAAGCTCACGACGGCGTCGGCCGGCATGTACACGGTGGTCCCGGGTTCGACCTGGTGCGCGTGACCGTCCATGGTGAGGACTCCCGAGCCCTGCAGGACGACGATGTACTCCTCGGTGGAGTCGCGGTGTTCGGGGACGCTCGCGCCCGGTTCGAGGTCCAGGCGCCCGACGAACGCGTTGTCACCTTGCGCCAAGACGCGGATCGATCCCGTCTTGGACGGGGAGATCCGACGCGGTGCGTCGTCCCAGGAGATCACGCTGCCCGTGATCGCGCCGGTCCGTTCGGGCGGGGTGGTCGGTGGCTGCGGGGCGGCTCCGGACTGAACGGCGGCGGTGGTACAGGCACCCAGGAGAAAGGACACGACGACGGACCCACTGCGCATGGCGGCCCGAGAGTACAACGTCGGCGCGCTGCCGGGTTCGCGTCAGTCGTTCTCGCCGCCCATCAGCTCGCGCCACAGCTCGACGACGCTGCGGCGCATGTCGCCCTGGTAGCGCCAGGGTCGGACGGGGCCCGATGCGCCGTCCGACAGCCGAATCCCCCACAAGGGGATCGCGCTTCCGGGCACCGCGGTGTAGCGGAGGTCCCCGAGTACCTCGGGCTCGCCCGGCGGATGACCGATCCAGCCCATCGCGAACCACGCGAAGGTGCGATAGGCCTTCATCGCTTCGGGGCCCGAGCGAAAGGCGTCGGGGAGGGTCTGCTCGTCGACCAACGGGGTGTCGGAGCCCGGCTTGATGCTCGCGGCGCCGAACCATGGAGTCCGGACGTTCGCGACCCACATTCGGCCGTCCGCCTCGTAGAAGGCCCGCCACACGACGTTGCTGGGGGGTGCCGGCAGCGCCGCGACGCGCACGGGTGCGTGTCCACGGCTGGCCGCCAATGCCTCGGTCCGGGCGATGGCTCGGGCGTGCTGGACGGTGCCGAACCCCAGGTACGCCCCGCACACCGCCAGGGCGACCCGCGCGGGGCGAGGCGTGACACGGCGGGCCGCCAGGACGACGCCGACCAAAAGAACGAGCGAGAACAGGACGTCGATGATCGCCACGCAATCCCAGGCCACGCGCGCGTCCGAAAAGGGCCACCACAGCATCGTGCCGTAGCTGGTACACGCATCGAGCAGGGCGTGCGTTGCGTAGCCGAGGGTGGTCGCGGCCGCGATGTCGCGGGCCTGGGGGCGAAATCGTCGACGAACGATCCAGGGAAGGGCACACACCAGCCCCCCGATCGGGATGAACACCAGGCTGTGGGTGAAGTGCCGGTGGTACGTGAACGCGACCAGTGGATCGGCGTCGCTGCGGATCAGGATGTCGAGATCGGCTGCCATCCCGCCGATCGCCCCGTACAGCCATGCTCGTCGCCCGAGGTGGCGGGTCATCACCGCCTGGGCCGCCGCGGCGCCGAGCAATCCCTGCGTGATCGAGTCCATCGCGGCGCCACCTCACGCCGAGGCCGGGAGCGGGTCGTGCCCGCGACTTCGGGCGGCGTGTTTGTCCGGGATCTTGGAGACCGCCCGTTCGGCCATGGCGGTGATGGTGAGCGACGGGTTCACGCCGGGATTGGCCGAGATGGCCGAACCATCCATGACGTACAGCCCCTCGTAGCCGAACACCCGGTGGTCGGCATCGATGACGCCCTCC
>CAZYSW010000179.1:0-10715 GCA_964650105.1 uncultured Nannocystaceae bacterium | reverse complement strand
GTCGTGCGGAGCTGCGCGGCCCGGTCGGGCGGGGGGCGAGCGGACCGTGCTAAGTTCGGTGCCCGGCATGGGGGTGGTTTCCGTCCTGTTGGGGGCACTGCTCGGAGCGCTGGCCGGCGAGGGCCCGCAGAGCGATCCACACCGAGCCGAGGACGAGCGTCGTCAGGCCGCGTTGCTCGCCCGGTTGATCGCGCGCGGTGACGAGGCCGGTCGACGTTTCGTGGTGGACGCGGTGCATCGCGGCCTGCCCCCGCGCTCCCTCGATGCGTTCCTCGAGGCGTCCCGTCGCCATCCGCACCCCGATTGGGAAGCCCCGCTGCGCGACCTCACCCGCTACCGCAAGACCCACGTCCGCGCCCGCGCGCTGGTGAGCTGGGCCGCCATCGGCCCGCAGCAAGCCCGCGAGGCCACCCTGGCCGCCATGGACGACCCCGATCTCCAGGTTCGGCTCCTCGGGATCGACATGGCCAACGAGCACACCACGCCCGAGCTGGAGGCCGCCGTGCTCCGCCTCCTGGAGCGCGATCGCGACGTGGCCGCGATCGTTCGGGGCCGCACCGACGAGCGGAGATGAGGTGAGGATCTCGCTCGGCCTGCTCGCGAGCCTGCTGGTCCTCGGCTGCGCTCACCGGCCCCTGGCCGCCGACGCGTCCCCGCACGGAAACTTCGCGGCGGTGGTACGAGGCGGCGTTCGTGCCCGCGACGCGAGCCGAAGCGCCACGCCACCCCTGGTGCTCCTCGTCGGACAGGCCGACGTGGTCGTCATCGATCCCGAATCGGGCGCGATCCGATGGCGCCGGCCCCTTCGGGTGTTCGGGACCCCGGCGGTCCACGGTCGGACGATCGTCTTGCCGGTCCGCGGCCACGAGATCCAGGCCGTCGATGCGCTGACCGGAGCGCCGTTGTGGCGCAAACCCCTTCCCGGGGAGGCGCTCACCGGGTTGGCCGCCGACGATCGCGGTGTCGTGGTCACGGCGGTCGAGCGTCGCGGCAAGGGGCGCTCTTTGGTCGCCGTGCTCTCGCTCGGGGACGGTCGACTCCGCTGGCAGCGGCGCAGCGACGGGTTGTTCGGCGTGCCTGCCGTGCTCGGTCCCCACGCCCTGGTCCCGCTCGAGGGTCGGGTGATCGCGCTCGCCATGCGGGATGGTCGCGAGGTGGCGCGGCTCGACGCCCGTGGTCTCGCCGTCGACCGCGTCGAGCTGCACGGCGACACCGCCATCGCCGCCAGCGCGCACGCATTCATCGATCTCTACGGCGGCGGCGATCCCATGCGACGCGTGGACACCACGTACGCGCCCGCGTTTCGGGTCGTGCAGGGCCTCGAGCCCGGCGTGGGGCACGGCGACGGCCTGTCGTGGCGCCTGCTCGACGCCGACTCGAGCAGCGGGCCGCGAGACGCGGTCTTCTTGGGGCGACGTGCCGTAATCGGCATTCGGCTCTCGCGTCGAGGCGTTCCGATCGCCGTGCGATGGGCCTACCTCCGACACGAGCAGCGGGAGTTCGTGGCCCTACAGGCCTCGGACGACCGAGTGAGGCTGATCAGCGAGGACGGTCGGGTGCTCGACCTCGACGGGACCTCGGGCCGCCCGCTGGGCGAGGAGCGTGGCGCCGCGTTCGAGGCCCGGGAGGGACCGGGCGCTCGCCCGGTGCTGGCCGCCGCGTTCGTCGGGACCCCCGCTCTCGTCGCACGGTCCGACCATCGGCCGCCCGACGACGCGACCGTCGCCGCCGCCCTGGTCGACATCCTGGAGGATCCCGACGCACGCCTCCTGCCGGCGCAGCACCTCGCCATCGATCTTCTGTGGCGGGCGGAGGATCCGACGATCCGCGGGCTGGTGAAGGATCTCGTCAGCGGCGCGATTCGGCCGGCGACGAGCCCCGAAGCCGAGGAGCTACGGGGACACGCGCGGTTGTTGCTCGACGGGACCTGGGGACCCGCCGATCACGAACGTCTCGCGGAGCTGCTCGAGATCCTCTCGCGCGCCAAAGCGGGTGGCGAGCGGCCCGGAACCCTGCTCGCAGCCTCGCGCGAAGCGGTGCGCGCGGGGGGACCGAAGGTCATCGTTCGCCTCCTGAGCGCCCTGCACAGCCCCGGCACCTCCGCCGCCGACCTCGTGGAGATCGCCCGCGCGCTTCGTGATCTCGACGACTCTCGGGCGGTCCCGGGCGTGATCGAGTTCGTCCGGCGTTATCACGCCGATCCCGACGTGGTGCGGGAGTCCGCCGCCATCTTCTACGCGATCGAGCTCTTGGCCATGCAGGCCTTTCCCGAGCACCCCACCCGCGTCGACCCTCGCGCGCGCGACCAGGCGCGCCGAGCCCTCGACGACCTCGTGGCCGACCGCTTCACCGTCCCGGAGCTTCGCGCTTTCTTGGAGGCGAGGCTCGAAGCCTCCTCCATGCTCAGCGATCCCGAGGCCACAAGCTCCGAACCCAGCGAAGCACCGGGTTCGCCGTAGCCCCCTTGCCGCGCTCGGTCTCGCAGGCGGCCAGGCCTTCGCGCAACACTTCGGCGTCCACTTCGCCCGCCAGCCCGATCGCGACCAGCTTCGAGACGCGAGGGTCGTTCCCCCACGGCTCTCCGTACTCCAGCTCGGCCCGCTTGCCGACGACCTGTACCACCATCCGGCGATCGGGCACCGACGCCAGTTCCACGATCCCCTTGGCGCGGTAGATGGACGGGGGGAGCTCGTCGAGAAACGATCGGAAGCGCTCGAGGTCCAGGGGTCGCTCGGTGCGAAAGGCGAAGCTCGAGAACTCCAGCTCGTGCCCGTGCGAAGCCTCGGAGGCCCGATGCACGTGGACGTCGAGCGGCGCGGCGTCGAGCAGTCGACCCGGATCGAACCGCCCGACACCCAAGAGGAGGTCGACGGGAACCCGGCCGTGGGTCGCCGGCAGGATGCGGGCATCCGGAACGGTCTTGCGAATCCGCGCCTGCAGTCGCGCGGCCTCGTCCTCGCCGACGAGGTCGGTCTTGTTGAGCACCACCAGATCGGCCATGACGAGTTGATGGAGGGCCAGGGGGCGGTCGCGAAACTGCAAGGACTGAAACTGCTCGGCGTCCACGACCACCACGATCGACTCCACCTTCACGATGTCGAACATCTGGGCGTCGGCGAAGCTGCGCAGCACCGAGGAGGGGTCGGACACTCCGCTGGCCTCGATGAGCACGTGCTCCGGTGCATCCGGGCGGTGGAGCAGCCGAAACAGCGTCAGGAGAAGATCGTCGCGAATCGTGCAGCAGATGCACCCGTTGGTGAGCGCGATGGTCTCGCCGTCGACGCGGGCCACGAGCTCGGCGTCGATCTCGATGTCACCGAAGTCGTTGACCAGCACGCCCAGCCGCACGCCGGTGTCGGCGCGAATGATGTGGTTGAGCACCGTCGTCTTTCCGGCGCCCAAAAAGCCGCCCAGGAGGGTGAGCGACACCGTGGGCCGTTTGTCGTCCTCCACCACGAAGCTCGGCGAGGGCGTGCTCACCGGCGCATGAAACCACACGCGGCCGGTGCTGCAAACGCGGCCGTCACCCTCGGCCGATCCTGCGCCTCGGGGATCGGAGCGGGGCGCGGCGCGATGTCGCCCACGCCGCAGCCGGCGGGCGCTCGGTGCGTCGGGCGGAACGTCGAAACCCTTCGCGGACCCGCGGCGCGCAGCACGAAAGCGCGGCGGCCTCGGCGTCGTCGCCTTCGCTCGCGATGGCCTCGCGCCGGGGGTACCGTGCCGGGTCATGGCACGAATCGAAGGCGCGCGCGCGTTCCCCCTCCTGCTGCTTCTGTCCACGTCGTCCATGGCCTCGTTGCTCTTCCCCGACATCGGTCGTGCCGACGTCGCAGCCGGGGCTGCGTCCTTCGAAGGGACCTTTCGACACCTGGGGGGCAGCTCCGACCGAAAAGCGCTGGAGCAGGCGATCGACGAGGCCACCGCGGACATGAGCTTTTTCGTCCGCAAGATCGCGCGCGCGCGACTGCGGTCCCGACTGAGCATCCCGAGCTGGCAAACGTTTCGCTTCGAAGGGTCCGACCTCACGATCGGCTCTCCGAACGGATCGGTGACCGCACCCACCAGCGGCGCGGTCACCAAGACCACGAACCAAAATGGCGACGCCATCGAGGTCAGCCATCACCTCCGGGGCACGACGATTCGCCAGGTGGTGACGACCGAAGAAGGGCGCAGGGAGACCACGTTCGCGCTGGACCCCGAGACCGGGCGACTGCGCGTCGAGGTCACCATCAGCTCGGATGCACTGCCCAACCCGATCCGGTACCGACTGACCTACGGTCGCTGACCGCGGGCGCCGTCGGAGCAGGAGCGGGGCCGCGACGAGAAGAGGACGACCCGTCGCAGCACGAACGTCCACACCAGCACGGCGAGACCGGCCACCAGCTTCGACAGCGTGTAGTGCCAGTCGAGCATCTCCGACAAGGAGTACAGGACCATCTGGTTGACGCCCAACCCCGTCAGGCCGATCACGGCGTACACCAGGAACTCGAACGTGGTGTTGTGCGCGCGGCCGCGACGGTCGAAGACCCAGGTGACCGAGAGCAGGTAGTTGATGAGCACGCCGACGAGGAATGCCAGGGCACCGGACACCAGATAGTGCAGCCCCGCGACCTCGGTGAGCACGATCAACGCGGTGAAATCGACCCCGAACGAAACAGCGCCGACCATCAGATACCGCGCGAACTCCCGCCACATGTGGCTCGCTCCGTGCGCCACGCGTTCACGGCGGGTGAACGGAATCGGCTCCAACAACGTCGGGGCAGCCGATCGTGAAGTCTGTTCGCGGCTCATGAGGGTCGGGTCGCTCGCTGGTCGTGCGCAGCCTTCTGGGGATGCCTAGCAGCCGCCGACGCGACAGCCAGCGGGGGGCTCCTCCGGCGCCCGCGTCGCTCACCCGGATTACGTCCCTTCCTGCCCGACGCTGCAGAGCCCACGGACGGCCGCCCGATTTGCAGGCGCGCGAGTGCCTCGCAGGGTACGACCATGACAACGGTGTTCGCCGCCATCCTCGGCCTTCTGCCGCTGACGCCCGCGCCGGTCGGCGCATCCGGGTCGTCCGCCGGAGGCTGCCGGGCGAGCACCGCTGCGGCGTCGTTGCACGGCGACTATCGCTGGGTCGGCGGCTCGGCCGAGCACGAGGCCTGGGAACGCGCCATCGAGCGCGTGGTGAATCGGCTCAACGTCGCCATCCGCGGCCTCGCACGGCGCCAGATTCGCGCGAAGCTCCCCATCGCGAACCGGCAGAGCTTTCGGATCAGTGCCAACGCCATCGAGGTCGCGGCAGAGGGCACCGCGATCCGAACCCCCAAGGGCCACACGGTCCCGCGCGTCGACGCGTTCGGAGATCGGGTCCACGTGACCCAACGCTTCGTGGGCCCGAGCCTGGTCCAGGTCTTCGACGCCCCGCAGGGCACGCGAACCAACGTGTTCGTGTCCTGCAACGACGGCGACAAGGTCATCATGATGTCGCGGATCACCTCCGACCGCCTGCCTCAACCCATCGAGTTCAGCGCCACCTACGAGCGAGCCCGCCGTTGACCCCCGATGCGGGCCTCGGCAGGGTTTCGCAGACGTCCCGCGCGGCGTCCCCGCCGCCGCCGGCCGCGTCGCTTCGAACCCGCTGCCGGGGTCAACAGCCGCGCGCGCGGCTCGGTCGAGCCTCCGCTGGAACCCACGCGGCGCCTGTTCCATCCTCGGTAGCCGTTGGCCACGGCGTTCCTCATCGCGAGCCTCGCGGGGGCTGGGCTGACGCTGCACGCGTTCCGCCCCCTACGCGCCGGAAGATTGCTGTGGCCGGCCTTCTTCGCGGCCTGGCTCACCTCCGAGCTCGCGCTGCACCACGTGATCTGGCAGCTCGCCGTCGCGGCCATGTTCGTGGCCTCGGGGGCCTTGCAATCGCCGCTGGGGGTCGTGGCCGGTGGATGCTGCTTGGTCTCGTGGGGAGGCCTGTTCGCGCTTCATCTGGTCTCCCGACGGGCGTCCGTCGTGGTGGGGCACAGCCTGCGCGCCGCGGAGCTGCACGTCCACCCCGGAGCGCCCCGCTATCCGCGGCTCCATGCGATCTGCCCGTGGCTGGCCTGGACTCGCCGCGACGTGGAGGTCACCCGGGACGTCGTGTTCGGACGAGCGGGCGGGACCACGCTGCACGTCGACATCTTCCGGGGACGGCGTTGCGACGGTTCGCGTCGTCCCGCCGTCATTCAGGTCCACGGCGGCGCCTGGGTCATCGGCCACAAGCGTTTCCAGGGCGTCCCTCTCTTGGGTCACCTCGCGGCCAACGGCTGGATCGGGTTCAACGTGGACTATCGGTTGAGTCCCGCCGCCACGTTCCCCGATCATCTCGTGGATCTCAAGCGAGCCGTCGCGTGGATCCGGCAGCACGCCGATGCGCTGGGCGTCGACCCGGGGTACATCGCGGTGACGGGCGGATCGGCTGGTGGGCACCTCGCGTCGCTGCTCGCCCTCACCGCCTCCGATCCCCGGTATCAGCCCGGGTTCGAGGACGCCGACACCTCGGTTCAGGCGGCCGTCTCGTTCTACGGCGTCTACGATTTCACGAACCGTCTGGGCACCAAACCCCCGGCGTTTCGCACCTTCTTGGAGCGGGTGGTGATGAAGCGCCCGTTCGATCCGCACGGCGCGTATCGGTTGGCCTCCCCCATCGATCGGGTGCGTGAGGACGCGCCGCCCTTCTTCGTCATCCACGGAGAAATGGACACCATCGCGCCCGTGGCCGACGCCCGGTTGTTCGTGGACACCCTGCGACGCCGCTCGCGTGCCGCGGTCGCGTACGCCGAGGTTCACGGGGCGCAGCACGCGTTCGACGTCTTTCCCTCCGTGCGCTGTATTCCGGTGCTCGAAGCGGTCGAGCGGTTCCTGCACGCTGCGTGGGCGGCATACCTGCACGGCGGCCCGACCGAAGAGATCGAGACCGAGACCGAACGCGCCATCGTGGATGCGCCGCTCGGCGTCTGAACGATCGGTGCCTTCGCGCGGACCTCGGCGTCCGGGCGGTCGCGCCTTCGGGGCCGCTCGCTCGGCGTCGCCGGCGAGCGGCGCAGCCACCGAGAAGGCGCGAGGCATACGCGGGCGGCGGCGGACCGGCAGGCTAGCTTGTCGTCGAGCGCCGCGCGCGAGCGGACGTGTGAGGACAACGACCGCTCGCTTCGCCGCGTTCGCCCCCCCACCCGGGGCCATGGGAGGCACGCACCATGCATCGCCTGGCCGGCCTGGACGCCAACTTCCTGTACGCCGAAAACGAACGGTTCATGGCGCACACCCTCAAGATCGCGGAGCTCGACTGCGCGGGGGTCTACACCTTCGATCGCCTCAAGGCGCGGCTGGCCTCGCTGCTGCCGCTGCTCCCACCGTTCTCCCATCGCCTGGTGGAGGTGCCGTTTCGTCTGCACCACCCCGTCTGGGTTCGGGACATGGAACCCGACCTCGACTGGCACGTCCGGCGCCATCGCCTTCCGTTTCCGGGCGACGCCTCGCAGTTCGACGCCCTGATCGCCGAGCTGGCCTCGGTCCCGCTCGATCGATCGCGGCCTCTATGGGAGCTGCACGTGGTCGAGGGCCTACGTCGCGGCAGGGTCGGCGTGGTCTGCAAGCTGCATCATGCCCTCGCCGACGGAATGGCCGCGGCGGCGCTCCTCCGCAACGTCACGACCACCAGCCTCGACGCACCTCCGCCCCGGATCGCCCCCGTTTCTCGCCCCCTCGACCCGACCCCCACGCGGGTCGGGCTGATCAAGGACGCCCTGTTCGATCGAGCCCGCTCGTTCCTCGACGTGCCCGACCTCCTCCTGGCCACGATTCGAGGCGTCGCACGTTGGTCGCGGACCCGCCGGGAGGCGACGGAGCGGCCACCTTTGCCCTTCGCGACGCCGCGCACGTCGTTCAACGGGCGCCTGACTTCGGAACGTCGCTTCGCCCGCACCAGCCTTTCGATGCCCGCCATCAAGCGCATCAAGGACTCCTTCGAGTGCAGCGTCAACGACGTGTTCTTGACCTTGGTGGCCAGCGCCTTGCGAGACTGGATGCTGCGGCGTGGCGAGTCGATCGATCGCCCCTTGGTGGCCGCGATGCCCATCTCCACGTCGCGCGACGACTACCTGTTCGGAAACCACGTCTCCAACTCCTTCGTGGCGCTCCACAGCCACATCTCCGACCCGATCGAGCGTCTCGTGGCGGTGCGGGATACCGCCGAGATCGTGAAGAAGTCGCACCGGAGCCTGGGCGTCGACCTCATGGAACGCTGGTCCGAGCTCTCGCGGCGCTGGGCGCTGCACTGGTGGTGGCAGCGCTGGGCGCCGATCTCCCATCCGGCGATCAACCTCGTGGCCTCGAACGTGCGCGGGCCGAACGAGCGGCGCCACATCGACGGCGCAACCATCGCCGACCTGTACTCCGCCGGCCCGCTCATCGAGCGCGCCGGCCTGAACGTGACGGCGTGGAGCTACGTGGATCGAATGAACGTGAGCATCTTGACCTGCCCCCGGAACCTGCCCGACCCCTGGGCGCTGGCCGAGAGCATGGGTCACGCCTTGCGACGGTTGCTGGAGGCCACCGGGATCTCCGTGGCGCACAGGGCCGCCGAGCCGCGCGCCCAACCGTGACGGGCCCGCCGGAGGCGGACGGTGAACGAGCGACCGCTGCTACCCTCGCCCGGTGGCGAGCCGATCGCTGTGGCCCTTTCGCGCCTGGCGCCGATTGTTCGGATCCTCCGTCGGTGCCGTCGCCCTGATCCTGGTCTTCCGCGCCGAAACCCTGCCTTCGCAGCAGCACGAGCTCGAATTCGCGGTCGAGGTCCCCGACATCGATCCCGTGGAGGCCGCCCGACGGCTCGCTGCGGCGCTTCGCGAGCCCACCATCTCCGGGGAGGTGCGCGACCCCGAAGCGGATGCCGCGTTCGCGCGGTTGCTCCGGCACATCGAGGACAGCTTTCCCACCGTCCACCAGGTCGCGATCCGTGAGCGCGTCGGCGACTACTCGCTGCTGTATCGGTGGGAGGGGCGAGATCCGAGCCTCGACCCGATCTTGCTCATGGGCCACATCGACGTGGTGCCAGCCCCCGACGATCCGGCTCACCCCTGGACGCATCCCCCGTTCGGGGGTGTGATCGCGGACGGCTTCGTGTGGGGTCGAGGAGCGCTCGACGACAAGGTCTCCGTCATGGCCCAGCTCGAGGCCGTCGAGCGGCTGGCGCAGACCGGGTTTCGCCCGGGGCGAACGGTCTATCTGGCGTTCGGCCACGACGAGGAGGTGGGCGGACACGAGGGCGCCGCCCGGATCGCGGCCCTCTTGCAGCGCCGAGGCCTACGGCTGCGGCACGTGCTCGACGAGGGCGGCGTGATCTCCAGCAAGGTCGTCCCCGGCGTCGACGACGACGTGGCGGTGGTGGGAATCGCCGAGAAGGGTTACGCCAGCGTGGAGCTCACCGTGACCTCTGCGGGCGGCCACTCCTCGGTGCCCCCCGAGCGGACCGCCATCGGGATCCTGTCCGACGCGCTCGCCCGGCTGCAGGACGAGCCGCTCCCCAGCGAGCTGCGCGAGCCCAGCAGGCGCATGTTCGAGGCCCTCGCCCCGGAGATGCCGCTGCACTATCGCCTCGCGCTCGGCAATCTATGGCTGACCGAGCTCGCGCTGGAGCTCGCCCTCGGCAGCGACCCGGCCACCGACGCGATGCTGCGCACGACCGCAGCCGTGACGATGATCGAAGGGGGGACCAAGGACAACGTCCTGCCCACGCACGCACGCGCCGTCGTGAACTATCGGATCGCGCCCGGGGACACGGTGGACACGGTGCTCGAGCACGTGCGCGACGTCGTCGACGACGACCGGGTCGAGATCCGGGTCCTTCCGGGAGCTCGCGATCCGTCCGGCGTCTCGGGAGTGGAAAGCGAGGCGTACGCCACGTTGGTCGGGAGCATCCGCGCCACCTTTCCCGGGACCGTGGTCGTCCCCTACCTGGTCGTCGCCGGCACCGACTCCCGGCACTTCGCTCCGATCGCCGACGAAGTGCACAGGTTCTTGCCCGTGCGGATCGGCCGTGAAGACAAGGATCGGATCCACGGCGTCGACGAACGCGTGTCCATCGAGGACTACGCCGCCGCCATCGCCTTCTACATGACGTTCATCCAGGCGGCGTCGCGCTGACCCACCACGCCCCGGAAGCGCCGGGCACCGTCGAGCCCGTGCCGCGACGCCACGACGAGGCAGTCCGGCGCTCGCCGGTCGGCGAGGCCCGCACGTGGGCTCCGTCGTCGGCGTCCCGTCCGCCTTCTTCGTGCGGGATGAGGCTGCCGCCCAACGCCCACACCAGCCAGATTCCCGCGAGGATGGCGAGGACCGACGCGGCGACCAACCAGGCCGAGACGCGTCGCGCTCGCGGCGGGTGTGGACCCGCGATGCCATGAGGCTCGGCCATGGTCACCGCAGCATGCACGTCCCGTTCCCGGTCCCGGAGTCCGAACCCGGCGAGCACGCCGTCGACGCATCACCGCCGGGGCGAAGCCCCGGCGGCGGCGTCGTGGGCGGCCGAGCCTGCGGTCGCATCACCGATCGGTCAGGCCCGGCTCGGGCGTACAATCGAACACGTAGTCGTCGTCGATGTGGCACTCGCCCTGCGGAATCCGATCGAGCTCGCAGGCCGCGGCCGAACAGAGCAAGAGAGCCGACGCGAATGTGGCCGCACCGACGCGAACGAGAGAACC
>CAZYSW010000178.1:0-10718 GCA_964650105.1 uncultured Nannocystaceae bacterium | reverse complement strand
TGCCGATCCCCAGGCTCGCCAGCACTCGCGCGGCGACCAGGCCGAGGAGGTACCCCGGCGCCTGCAACCAGGTCGCACCGGCCGGCCAGTGGTTGCTCACGACGCCCTCACCCGTCACGAACGCGAACGTCGGGGACATCCCGAGCGCGGCGTACTCGTCGTCGTAGAGCAGATCGCCGGCCACGAAAAAACCGTGGAGGTGGGCCAGCATCCCGGCGCTGTCGGCCTGATCGCGGGGTACGTTGAACCAAGGCGCGGCCAACGCCGCGAGAGCCACGAGCCCTAGGGCCAGACGCACGATCTTCGCCGTCGGCGGGAAGCGTCGCGTCCCCGAACGCGTATGTTTGGTCGTCGCCGTGGAGGCGATGGTAGCTTGCCGATGGTGCTCGGTCCCCTGCTCACCGTTCAGGTTCTCGCTGCGCTCGCAGGGCTGGATCCGACCGTCTTCGAGCCCGGTGAAGGCATCGCGATTCGCCCCTCGGAGGTCCGCTTCGTGGCCGCGCGCCACCACGAGACGGTGATCCGAGGGCGGCCGTGGGTTCCCCACAAGCGCGTGGCGACGGTGAGCCGCGGAACCCGCCTCGCCGTGCGCGGAGAGGTGAGCAGCCGCGACGCCAAGGGGTGCGAGAACAAGCCCTGGTACGCCGTGCTGCCCTTCGGTTACGTCTGCTCCCTCCACGTGCGACCGACCGACGAGGCACCGGCGATGGGCCCGGCGATTCCCGTTCCCGAAGGCAAGCGTCTGCCGCACGCCTACGCGGTCGTACGAGAGGACCGCGCCCCGCTGTTCGCCGATGCCGAGCAGGCCCGCCTGGGGGTCCCCACGCGCACGCTGACCAAGAACATGACGCTGGTCGCCGACCGCACCACGAACGTCGACGGGTTCGAATACCTGCAACTCCGCGACGGCTCGCTGGTGCCGCGACAATACGTGGGCTGGATGGGCCAGGGATCGGATTGGCAAGGGGTCGGCATCGCCGGCGCCACGGAGGGCCCCCTGCTCGGATGGGCGTCTCGGGATGGGACGCCGGTGTTCCGCGAGCCGGATCCCGGCGCGGAGCGGGTGCGAACGATCCGCGCGCGCGATCGGGTGTTCATCCACGAATCTCACGGGGCGTTTCGCCGCATTGGCGACGGCGCATGGGTGCGTGCCGATGATCTCAACGAGGTCGTCGTGATCCCGCCGCCCGAGGGCGTGCTGACGGATCTACGCCTTCGCCAGACGGGCAACGACCAGTGGATCGACGTCGACGTCGGCGAGCAGGTGCTGGTCGCGTATCGGGGCCGCGATCCCGTCTACGCGACCCTCGTCTCCAGCGGTCGCGGGTCCCCCACTCCGCTGGGGAACTATCCCGTGTGGGCCAAGGTCGCGAGCATGGACATGGCCAACCAGGATTACGAGGACAAGCCCTACATGGTGCAGGGTGTTCCGTGGGTCCTCCTCTTCCAGGGGCACAACGCGCTGCACGGTGCGTACTGGCACGACCGGTTCGGGCACCGCAAGAGCCACGGGTGCGTGAACCTGTCTCCGCGCGACGCCCGATGGATCTTCGAGTGGGTGGCTCCGGTCCTTCCCGCGGGGTGGACCGGCTATCTCCCCTACGATCTCCATCGCAGCCCGGTCGTGCACGTGCGCGACAGCTCGAAGCCCGAGGCGCTCCGCTTCACGCAAGAGCGACCGTGGGGGCCCCCCGACTTCGAGGAGGAACGCAAGAAGAGCGAGGCGGCCGCCGAGCGGCGAGCCGCCGCAGCGGCCTGGGAAGCCGACATCCCGGCTTCTCCCGCCGAGGCGCCCCCGCCTCCACCGCGTCGACTCACGGCGCCACCCGTCGATTCCTTGTGATTCGCCCACGGGAGCCAAAACGCCGCCCGAGGGCCGCGCGCGCTCTTCTGCTACCCTCCCGCCCGTGCTCCGCAGCGTTCTCACCGTCGCGCTCGTCGCGTGTCTCGGCGCGGTCGCGGGGTCCGGGTGCGCGGGGAACGAGGAGCTCCGCAGGATTCGCGTGCCCAAATCCGGCATCGCGCTTTCCTACGACCTCACCCCGGGCGTCGCCTACGAGGGACGGTTGCGCCTGGGCAACCTCGTTCGAGCCGATGGCGCGGAGCCCCGCAAACAATCGATCGAGGCCGACCTGCGGCTGGCGGTCGTCGGTTCGGACCCGGGAGGCACGGTGCTTGTCCGCGCGGCCCTGCGACGCGTCGAGCTGGAGTGGGACCTCCCGCCGAGCACGACGCTGACGGCGGAGCAGTTCACCCGCTTGGCGGGCACCCAACTCGAAGGGATGGAGCTGGTGTTCGACCTCTCGTCGAAAGGAGAGGTCACCTTCATGCCCGAGGTGCCGCCAGGGGTGGTGCCCGAGGTCGCGGAGGCGATCGCCGAGATCATCGACGCGCTGGCCTCGATGTTCGTGGTGCTCCCCGACCGAGCCCTCCGGCGCGGGGAGACCTGGACGCATCCGGTCGAGATGCAGAGCTCCGGGCGAACGCGGCGAGGCAAGACCGACGCCAAGCTCGTCGGGTTGTATCGCCACGCGGAGCTCGGAGGGCGCGTCGCCAGGATCGACATGCGGCGTGAGTCGACCGAGCTGGCCTCCGACGGGCTCGACGAACGCCGGGTGGACCGAGAGAGCCACGCGGTGGTGCTCTTTTCGGTGGATGGATTCGTGGCCCAGCTCGACGGCGAGACCCGCGAGCTGGATCCGTTCGAGGGCCTGCGACTGCGGAAGCTGCAGGTCGACCTCGTCAAGCGCCAGCCCGTCACCGGACCGCGCACCGGCGTGGAGACGCAGATCGTCGCGGACCCTTGTGACGCCGACTACGTCGGTCTCCAGGCCTGCCCCGACGACGCTCCCGAGCCCGAGACGACGCCCCCCGCCCCTGCCGAGACGCCGAAGGAGCCGTCCGGCATCGCCACGGAGCCTCCGCCGCTCGAGGACGAAGACGAAGACGAAGCGGAGCCCCCGAGCGAGGTTCCCTAACCGGCGACGAACCGCCGAGGGACACGCTTGGACACCCCACACGTGATCTCGTAGGGCAGCACGTTGGCCCAGCCCGCCATCTCGTGCAGCCCGATCCGCTCACGGCCCTGCGTGCCCAGCAGGGTCACCTCCTCCCCCGCGCGCACGCCGGGCAGGTCGGTCACGTCGAGCATGCACACGTCCATCGTGATGTTGCCGATGACGCGGCATCGATGGCCGCGCACCAGCATCTGGGCGCGGCCCGACATGCTTCGTGGATAGCCGTCTCCGTAGCCCACCGGCACGATGGCGAGCGCGGTCTTGCGCTCCAGGCGGTCGCGCCCACCGTAGGACACCCTCACGCCCGCGGGCAACTCGCGGATCCCGAGGATCCGCGAGTGCACGCTCATGGCCAGCCGCAGGTTCGCAAGCTCGACCTCCGGAGACGAGGCCGCCCCGTACAGCGCGATCCCGGGACGCACCATGTCGAAGTGCGCCTGCGGAAATCGGACGAGGGCGGCGCTGTTGCAGGCGTGCCGGAGCGTCGGATGGAGGCCCTTCGCCTCGATGGCAACCAGGCACTCCTGAAACGTCGCGAGCTGGCGTGCCGAGGTGAGATCGTCGGTCGTATCGTCGGCGCACGCCAGATGCGTCATCACGCCCTCGAGCTGGAGCGTCTGCCCGCCGTCGCGTGCGAACCAGTCGAGGAGCGGCGACAGGTCGCTCGGCAGGACCCCCAACCGAGACATCCCGGTGTCGACCTTCAGGTGCACCGGAAGCGGGTGCGCGCCTGCCCGCCGCACGGCGCCGGCGAGCATCTCGAGGTGCTCGCGCGACCAGACCACCGGTGTGAGTCGGCGGTGGACCAGCACGTCTTGCGAGCCCGGCGGCACCCCCCCGAGGACGACGACGGGGGCGTGGATCCCGGCTTCTCGCAGCTCGACCCCCTCCTCGACCAGGCTCACCGCGAGGCCCCAGGCCCCCTCATCGACGAGGGCGCGCGCGGTCTCGGCCGCGCCGTGGCCGTACCCGTCCGCCTTCACCACGGCCAACACTCGGCAGGTCCGCCCCGTGTGCCGTTGAACGGCCCGGAGGTTGTGCACCAGCGCCGAAGCATCGACCCGCGCGAAGGTGGGGCGCACCGCCACCGACGGCCCGGGACCCGGCGGAGCCATCATGCGGGCCGCAACGGTCTCGGTCATGCGTCGGCTTATACCAGTGGGCGCGTTCACGCCGCCCGAACGCATCGGGCCCGGCGTTGCATTCCAGCGGCTTTCGGCGCCAGGTGGCCTGCGCGAGCGCTCAGGCCGCCTGATCTTCGACCAGGCGTGCGTCGAGGATCATCCGACGTCCGCTGGAGCTGAGCAGGCCGTCGCGGGCCATCGCGCTGAGCGTGCGGGAGACCGTCTCGCGGCACGAGCCCACCATGCGGGCGAGCTCGGACTGGGTCGGCACCGGGGCGAGGATCCAGCTCGAGGACGTGGGGGAACGCCTCCCTTGCCGCTGCACGAGGCGCGCGAGCGTCCGCCGCAGACGCTGCTCGACGTCGTAAAGCGCCAACGAGCTGGCGACGTTCTCGATGTCGCGAAGCTTGTCGGTCAGAAGCTGCATCAGGCGCAGCATGGTCTCCGGCTCGCGGCGCACGTGGCTCGCGAGGATGTCGGCGGGGATCCGCAGGAGCTCGACGGGCGTGGCGGTGATCGCCCGGGTCGACATGCCGCTCTTGTCGAACGCGCAGCTCTCGCCGAACACGTCGCCGCGACCGAGCGCCGACAGGATCAGATCGCGACCGCCCTCGCCTTGCCGCACGAGGTTCACACGGCCGCGCAACAGGACGTAGAGCCCGTCCGGCACCTTTCCTTCCTCGACCACCACGGCGCCCGCGGACTTGCGAAGGCGCGTCGCTGCCTGCGCGAGGGTCTGGATCTCGGCGGGCCGTGCCGCGGTGAACGGCTCGACGCAGGTCAGAACCTCGTCGACGGGCATCCGCTCGAGGGGGATCACGGGGCGTCGCGACTCGGTGGGGATGCTCATGCCCTTCCTCGAAGAGCACAGAGCGTGCCACCGCGCACAGAACGCTCGGCGCTTGCACATGACTGGAATGACTGAACAAACGCAGGTCGGTCCCGCCTGTCTCCAGGGAGATCCTCTGTGGTCGAAATCATACACTGGTGGGCGGACACCACATCTTCGCGTGGCTTTTCGCCTCGCTCACCGGCCGGGCCCCGGCTCGCGCGCTTGCGGTTTCGCGCCCCCGAGGGCGGGCGTGACGGGGATCGCGGGCGCCGGGTCGACGCGCGAGCGAGTGGACGTCGTGACACCCGAGCGGTAAGAGGACCGCTGGTGCAACCGGTGATCATCAATGGCGAGACCCGAGAGGTGCCGGCGGGGAGCACCATCGGCACGCTCCTGGCGTCCCTGGGGCTCGATGCCCGCCAGGTCGCCGTGGAGAGAAACCGCGAGATCGTCCCCCGTGCCGCGTACGCCGAGACGCGTCTCGAACGGGGCGACCAGCTCGAGATCGTGACGTTCGTGGGCGGAGGCTGAAGTGACCGCATGCATCGACACCACCGACACCTGGACCCTGGCGGGCCGCACGCTGCATTCGCGGCTCATCGTCGGCACGGGCAAGTACAAGGACGCCGAGGAGACCAAGGCGTGCCTGGCCGCCAGCGGAGCCGAGATCGTGACGGTCGCCTTGCGCAGGGTGGACCTGAACGCGAAGGAGAACCTCCTATCGTGGATCGATCGCGACCGCTATTTGCTGCTGCCCAACACCGCCGGCTGTTACACGGCCGACGAGGCGGTCCGAACGCTGCGGTTGGCCCGCGAGTTGGGCATCGCGGACCTCGTCAAGCTCGAGGTCATCGGTGATCCACGCACCCTGCTGCCGGACAACGAGCAGACCCTGCGCGCCGCGGAGATCCTCCTCGGCGAGGGATTCGTGGTGCTACCGTACTGCTCCGACGATCCGATCGTGTGCCGCAAGCTGGCGGACATGGGATGTGCTGCGGTCATGCCCCTGGCGGCGCCGATCGGCAGCGGCATGGGCATCCGAAATCCGCACAACATCCGGCTCATCGTCGAGCAGGCGACCGTCCCGGTGATCGTGGACGCCGGCGTCGGTACGGCCAGCGACGCCGCGGTGGCGATGGAGCTCGGGTGCGATGCCGTGCTCATGAACACCGCCATCGCCGAGGCGCGCAATCCGGTGAAGATGGCCGAGGCCATGCGCCTCGGCGTCATCGCGGGCCGTCTGGCCCACCTCGCCGGCCGCATGCCGGTGCGCGGCTACGCGAGCCCCTCGAGTCCTGGTGTGGGTCTGATCGAGTGAAGCCGCGCCTCCTGGCGATCACGCCCCCCGAGGGGCGGGTCGATCCCCGAATCGTCGAGCGCTGGGAGGAGGCGGGTGCGCTGCGGATCGGCCTCGCCGTTTTGCTGCGCCGGCCCGGCGATCCGACCCGAACGCTCGACGATCCGGGGCTGGCCGATCTCCGCCGCGCCTGTACGCTGCGGGCGATCCCCCTTTTGCTGTCTTGCGCGGCGGAAGCCTTCGCGTCGATGGCCGACGCGCGCCTGGAAGGGCTCGCCGGGATCCAGCTCCGGGGCGATCCCGACGACGCCACGCTCGAGCGCGCGCGGAGGCGGCTGGGTGGGCGGACGCTGGGTTGCTCCGCGCACGGCGTCCCCGGTGCGCCCGACCGTTGCGCGGCGGCCGACTACGTCTGCTTCGCCCCCGTGTATCCCCCGCGCACGGCGACGCCGGGCGTGGAGAAGAGCCCGGCAGGCGTCGGGGCGCTGCGCGCCTGGACCGCTGGCGGCCGGCGTCACGTGGTCGCGCTCGGAGGAATCGCAGCCGACAACGCCCGCGCGTGCGTCGAGGCGGGCGCGCGGGGGCTGGCGGGGATCGAGTGCTTCTTCGGCCGTCCCGCGGCGGTGACCGAGGACGTCCGGTCGATGGTCACCGCCTTGGAGCCACTGCGGCCCGGTCGCTGAAGGGGGTTCGATCCGGCTGATTGTTTGGTCCGCGCGCCCAGGTTGCTCAAGATGTCGCCGTCACGGGCGGAGGCTCCGACCCGGGACGGGGTTCGCGATGGCGCGCCGCCGCACGAAGCAGGACGAAGACCAGCCGCGGAAGCCGGATCGCTCGTGGTCGACCCGCCTCGCCTGGCTCACCCTCGTGGGTGGGGCCGTCCTGATCGTGACCCGCATGAGCGTGGCGACGGTCGTGGAGGTGCACGGCAACGGGATGGCGCCGACCCTCGTGGATGGCGATCACATCCTCCTGCTTCGGGACCGGTGGGGCCTCGAACGCGGGGACGTGGTCGTCTACGACCCCATGCCCGTCTCGGCCCCCGTGCCGAGCCCCCCCGAGGATGGGCTGCGCGATGCTCCGCGCGCGCCGAGCAAGGACGGTTCGGAGTACCCCGACGCGCGTCGCGAGCCCCGCGGCGACATGCGAAACACCGCGGTGATCGAGCGCGAGGACATCGAGGCACTGCAGGAGAACTGGGAGAAGGTCCAAGCCCGCAGCGACGGGATCGTCGCGCGCAGCGCGATGCCGCTGCGGCTGGGTCGCGTGATCGCCCTTCCGGGCGACACCGTCACCTTCCACCACCCCGGGGGCGCGCTAGGCCTGGCCATCAACGGTGATCCGCTTCAGCAAAAACCGGGTGATTCCGTACGTTTGGCGCTCGAAGACGAAGCGTCGGACGAGGTCTCCCCGATCCCCGTGCGTCGATCCATGGCCTACGAGAGCACCGACGACCGGCGCTACCCCGTGCTCGTCGGCACCGAGCCGGCGCAGTCCTGGACGGGTTTCGGCCTGCCGCCCGCCGAGGACGGTCCGGTGGATGTCGAGGCCGACGGCTACCTGGTCCTGGCCGACAACCGAGACGAAGGCGCCTGCTGTGATTCACGGGTCCTCGGGTTCGTGTCGCCCGAACAGATCCGGGGTCGGGTCGTGGTCCGCCTCGCCGGCGAGCCGGGCGTCACGCCGGACCTGGATCCTCGCTCCCGCGGCTTCCTGTGGAAGCCCTGACCCCCAACGAAAGCGCCTTTTGCGCATCTTCATCCGCGCATTGACGCCCCGCCCGACCCGACGTAGAACCTGTGCCCCGATGCCGCTTTAGCTCAGTTGGTAGAGCAGCTGATTCGTAATCAGCAGGTCGCCAGTTCGAGTCTGGCAAGCGGCTCCAATCCAATACATGCGAAACGAGCGACCCCGGCGGCTCGGAGCATCGCTCGACGACGTGAAGGCGGCGCCGTGCACGAAGGGTGCAGGCGCCGTCGGGACGGAAGGCCTCCGTTCGGAGGCGCTCGGGGAACGGGCCGAACGGCCGGGGGCTCACTTCGCGAGGTAGCGGGTGGCTCGCGCGCGGCCCTGGTAATCGATGAGCCCCCGCTCGATCAGCCGATTGAGGGCGGCACGCGCTTGCTGCGGGGTGCCCCCGAGCTTCTTGCGGATGTCTTGCGCGGCGATGGGGCCCCGGGCAGCGCGGACGCTGTCGAGCACGGCCTTTTCGTAGGCTTCGCGTCCCGCCGCGGTGCGCGTGTCGACCCGTTTGGAGGGGCTGCCTCCTCGCGCGGCCCGTCGGGACGCGGGCGTGGCCCGAGCCGCAGAACGCCCGCGTGAGCCGCTCGTCGACCCCATCGCCCAGCCGACCAGATCTTCCACCGAGCGCCCGCTCTTCTTCGCGAGCTCCGCAACGGTCATTTCTCCAACGAGTGATTCGAGTGCGCCAGCCATACCTGTCGCGTCCATACCAGGAAACTGGCCCGAAAGGTCAGTGAACATATGAACAGATTGTCATTCGCCAAACCCCGCCTCGGCGGGGGTGGGTGCGAACATGACGACGCGCGTCAATCGCTCGATGAAGGCAGTTCGCTCGGTTCCCCTCCCCAGATCAAGCGGCGTCACGGCGACCCGATCCAGGCGATGGACGGTGTCGGGCCCCCCGGGGCACGGGGTCAGATACTCGCTCAATGCGGAGATCGCATAGTGGCGATCTCCCTCGCGACCGAGGTGCAACATGATGTGGCCCGGCATGTAGAGAAGGAGAACCCCTTCTTCGGCCAACGCATCGATCACCGTGCGCTTTTGCCCCTCGGGCATCCCGTCGAGCTCGACCACTCGCGTTCCACGAGCGGCCTGGTCCGCCGAGTGGCGCGGGAGCTCGATCCCGAACGTCGCGAAGAGGTCGCGCAAGAACCTCGAGCAATCGCGGTGGCCACCCGTTCCGCCCCACCCGTACGGGCTACCGACCTCCCCGAGCGCGATCGACCACACGTTGCGGCGCGTCAGCGGCGGAAACCCTACCGACGCCTCGGCGCTCGCGGGAACGACTGCCTCGCGCAGGCCCTCGGGCGACGGGACGAGCACGCGGTGGCCCTCCGCCGTCGAACCGAGGTGTGGCACGCTCGTGCCCAGCCGAATGCGAAATCCATCGGTGGTCGTGACCCGGTCGCTCAGTGGAACGATTCGATCCGTGCTCCGCCAGGCGTCGATCGCGTCGCGGGCCAGCCTCGGCGTGAGCTTCGGCGCATGAATCCAACCCGCGACGTACCCGGCGTGGACGTACAGCCAATCGCCATTGGGACCTCTTTGGAGGACACGCACCAGTTCCGCGGGGTGAAGGCTCGAGCAGCGGTTGCGGTCGAACGCCGGATCGGGCGGCAGCTTGTACACGCCCGTGTTCGAGGGCACGCAATAGAGCGGCGTTTCTTCGACCACCACGCGCACGTGATCGACGTCCGAAGCCTGATCGGCGATCGTTCGGGCGAGGGCGAGGCTCCCGGGTCGCCCTTCGACGAGCTCGCCCCGCGCGAGGCCGGCCTGCATCCAGCCGAAGCGATCGCGAATGGACGCGCGCAGCCGCGTCGGATCGGCCAGATCGGAAGACAGCGGATCCTTCCACGCGCTCTCGTCCGTACCGAGCACGGCCGCCAGCGCGCGTCGGTGCTCGGGTCCGACCAGCACGGCATCGGCCGCGCCCTCACCCAGCGGCGCCAACCACGTGTCGAGGAGGTCGTGGCGAGGCTCGGTATCGGGAACGGTGGTCGCCGGGACGGGTCCGATGGGACACGCCCGAGGGGCAGGTTCTGCGGGACGGGCGCGCGGCTCGGCGGGATCGGGACCGCACCCCCACACGAGCACGGAGACGACGACCGAGCCCAAGCGCCGCAGGGTCTGCGGACGAGGCACGTGAACCGCGATCCCGACGCAGCTTTGGTCCGCGTCATTCCGCTGCGAAGGCACGCGCGCCGAGGATCGCATCGCCGGCGTCGTTTGTCGCACCTACGGTCCGTGGCGCGAAGCCGCGCGCCCTGAACGCCGGCCCACCCGTCCGTTTTCCGCGAAGCGGCGCGCTCGAGCGCGCTCGCCTCGTCGACCGCGACCCCCGAGCACGCCCCGGGTGTGGCCGCCCGAGTCTGCGCGCGACCCGGCGAACGGCGGCTGATACGCTCCGGACCGCCAAAGGCTCGATGCATCGAGAGCTTCATCCCGGCGAGAGATACCGGGACTTCGACATCCTCGAGGTCCTGGGCAGCGGCTCCTTCGCGCGCGTGTACAAGGTGCTCGCTCCGGGCTTCGATCGCCCGCTCGCGCTCAAGCTCGCAATCATGCCTCGCATGAGCGACGACACGATCAAGCGCGCCGTCCGAGAAATCTCGATCTTGCGCACGCTCACCAATCCGCACGTGGTTCGCCTGCATGGTTCGAGCGTGGGTCGGGATCACTTCTATCTGCTGATGGACCTG
>CAZYSW010000177.1:5464-10731 GCA_964650105.1 uncultured Nannocystaceae bacterium | reverse complement strand
GTCGTAGAGCACGGTCACCGGATCGCCCTCGCTGAAGTAGCGGGTGAGGGCTTCGGGGTAGTGCATGAAGCCGCGGTAGCGGACGCCGTCGACGTCGTAGTCGAACTTGAACGTGGCGTACATGTGCCCCTCCCCGTGTCGGATCACCGTGGCCAGCGTCCCGCAGACCATCGCGCCGTTGCGGAACAGCGGGTCGTAACGCTCCCGCCGGCGCCGGCGATCGTAGACCCACCACAGGGGGAAGATGCCGAGCGTGAACACGGCGATGAACCCCAGCCCCGCGAGGATCCCGAGCTTGGTGACGACGCCGCGCCGATGGAGGTCGTTGTGGGGGTCGACGAGCGCTCGATAGACCTCGGCGTGAGGGCCGTCGGGATCGCGCGGCGGCGGACCGACGTCCACGTACTGCGGCGCGTCGCCGGCGAGCACCGCCAGGCCGGTGGGGGCGGGCAGGGCCAGGGCGCCGGCCGAAGCGGGTGCGGCCGCCTGTTTGGGGGCGCCCGCGGGCGCCCCGTCGACCAGCAAGGCCCGCGCGGCCTCGGCCGAGGCGGGGCGATCGCGGGGCGCCGGCTCGAGCAAGGCGTGGATGAGCGCACGCAGCCGGGGACGCACCGGGATGTCGGTGGGCACCTCGATGCGCCCGGTCTCGAAGGAGAACTCGTGGGGCGGCGTGCCGGTGGCCACGTGCAGCAACGTGGCCCCCAAAGCGTACAGGTCGGTGCGCGGTCCGATCTGCCCCAGCAACTGCTCGGGCGGCATGTAGCCGAAGGTGCCGACCACGGTGCTGCCCAGCTGCTCGGGCCGTCGCCAACCGAAGCACACCCCGCCGAAGTCGATGAGCGCCGGCGTCCCGTCGGGCCGAACCATCACGTTGGAGGGCTTGATGTCGCGGTGAATCACCGGCGGCACGCGGGAGTGCAGGTGGGCGAGGATCTCCAGCACCCCGTCGGCGATCGCGAACAGCTCGGATTCGCCGAGCAGCGGCCCGACCTCCATCCGCTCCCGCAGGGTCTGCCCCTCGATGTACTCCTGGACGAGGTACAGGGCGACGCGGCCGTCTTCTTCGTGTTCGAAGCTGTCGAGGACCCGCGGGACCCCGGGGTGCGAGACCAGGCGGAGCACCTTCGCCTCGCGCTCGAACAGCTCGACGTGCTTCCAGCTATCGAGGCGCTCCACGTGCAGCGCCTTGATCGCGACCTGGGAATCGGTCTTTTCGTCCAGGCACAAGAGCGTCTTGCCGTGGGCGCCTTCTCCCAGCGACCGCACCACGCGATAGCGCCCCGCCAGGATCCGATCCGCGGTGGTCGGCGACAGCATCGGTGGGAAGCATAGCCCGATCGCGCCGCCGCGCGGGCGCGCCCAGGCAGGGGCGACGGATGCGGATCACGCAGGGAGCGGCCGGCGTGGGCCCCGAGCGCGGGTCAGCTTCGCCAGTGGAGGGTTTCGAGGGGCTGTGCGGCGTGATAGCGGCCGCGCTCGTCTTTGCCGACCTTCGCGGCTGCGACCTGGGCGTCGTGGGTGAAGAACATCCAGCCGTCCTCGGCAGCGATGCGACGCAGGAGGGCTTCCTTCTCCTCGATGAGCAGCTCGGGGTAGCGATCGTAGCCCATGGTGATCGGCAGGTGGACCCACGGGGCGCCGGGTACCAGATCGCCCATGAAGGTGATCGAGCCGCGAGGGGTTCGCACCGTGGTCAGCATCAGGCCGGGGGTGTGTCCCTGGGAGTAGGTGAGCCGGTAACGGTCTCCGAGGAGCTCGCTCGTTTCGCCGTCCACCAGCTCGAGGCGACCCGACTCGCGCAGGAGGGGTTGCAGCGCGGGGATGAAGGAGGCGCGATCGCGAAAGTGCGGGTGCTCCGCGCGGTCCCAGGCGTCGCGGCTCACCACGTAGCGGGCGCGCGGGAAGGCGAGCCGGGCGGGCTCGCCTTCGCGATACGGCTCGAGCAGGCCGCCCGCGTGGTCGAAGTGCAGATGCGACAGCACGATGACGTCGACGTCCTCGGGGGCGAGGCCACGCTCGGCGAGCGATCGCAGCAGCACGTGCTCGCTTTCCTGCACGCCGTAGCGGTCGCGCAGCTTGGGCTCGAAGAAGGCGCCGATGCCCGTCTCCAGCAAGACGTTGCGCCCCTCGGGCTCGCGCACGAGCAGGCTACGGCACGCCAGCGGGATCCGATTGTGCTCGTCGGACGGAACCCAGCGCGCCCACAGAGCGCGCGGAGCATTCCCGAACATCGCGCCGCCATCGAGCTTTTGCGTGTTGCCCTCGACCGAGAAGATCTCCACGGCGAAGACCTTAGCAGCCCAGCGTGAGGTCGCCGTCGCGACGAGGCCCGCGAGGGCCGGGGCGATCGGGCGAAGGGCATCGAAGCGCGGGGTACTCGGCGACGCTCGGCGGCCAGAGTCGAAGACGGCGGGGCACCGAGGAGGGGTGCGGGTGGGGCGAGCGGGCGCGCGGGCGAGGCGGACTGCGAACGCTCACGCGCGTGAGTTCGGCGGTCCGTGCGAGAGGCACGTGATCGATCTCGCGTGCTCGCGCCTGGTGCGCCGAGGTCTTGTCGTGTGCGATGCATGAGGGCATAAGCGCTAGCGTCGGGGCGACACGCCGGGCACGCCTCGGTGCCTGCTTTCCCTATCTCGCGAGCACGGGGCCGGGTGCGTCGGCGATCGAGCGCCACGCGGCCTTCGCCGGATCACCGACATGAGCACCACCAACGACGAGCCCCTGGTCGGCATTTTGATGGGCAGCGCGAACGACTGGCCGGTCGTTCAACACGCCGCCAAGACCCTGGAAGAGCTGGGCGTCCCCTACGAAGCGAAGGTGATGAGCGCTCACCGGACACCCGACGACGTCATCGCGTACGCGTCGCAAGCGGCGGATCGGGGGCTGAAGGTCCTCGTGTGCGCGGCGGGAGGCGCCGCTCACCTCGCAGGCGTGGTCTCGGCCAAGACGTTGCTGCCCGTGTTGGGCATTCCGCTGCAGGGGTGGTCGCTCGATGGGCTGGATGCGCTGTTGTCCACCGTGCAGATGCCCGGGGGCGTGCCCGTGGGAAGCCTCGCCATCGGCAAGGCCGGGGCGGTGAACGCTGCGCTGCTGTCGGTCGCGATCCTCTCGCTGTCGGACCCCGAGCTCGCCGAGCGCTATCGTCGGTGGCGAGCCGCCCGAGCCGAGCAGGTACGCGGCACCACGCTTCCGCCGCCGCAGTAGCGGGCGCGGGCCCCGGGCGAACGCGAGCGCGGCGGCCTCGAGCCGTCGGACGACGTTTTTGCCCCTTTCCGCGCGAGCAGAGCCTCTGCCGCGGCGAAACAATGCTTGGCGGCGTGTGTCCAAGGGGCGGCTGCAGGCGCCACGCGGCGTCCTCGGCATCCTCGGCATTCAGCCCGAAGCGGCGCTATAAAGCGGCGGTCGCCGCCGCAGGCGGTGCCGGGAGCGTTCCCATGTCGACGTTCGGTACGAAACTCCGTAAGTGGACCATGCGGACCTTCACGGTGATGGGCGCCATCACCTGTGGCGTGTTCGCGCTGGTGCTGGTCTCGCTTCTCTTTCGTTGTGCGGGCGGGGACGACGTGCCACGGCGAACGGTGCTCGAGCTGCGGCTCGACGAGCCGGTGTCCGAGATCGCGCCGGGGGGACCGTTCGGCGAGGTGTTGGGGCGCAAGACCACGACCTTGCACAGCCTCGTGGAGTCGATCGATCGCGCCGCTGGCGACGAGCGCGTGGTGGGGCTCATCGCGCACGTGGGCGCGGTGGAGCACGGGATGGCTCGCACGCAGGAGATCCGCGACGCGATCCTCCGCTTCCGCAAGTCGGGCAAGTTCGCGCTCGCGTTCGCCGAGACGTTCGGCGAGCTCGCCCCGGGAAACCAGGGCTACTACCTCGCGACGGCGTTCGACGAGATCTGGCTGCAGCCCACCGGGGGCGTGGGGCTGTCGGGGCTGGTGTCGGAGGCCATGTTCGTCAAAGGTGCGCTGGAGAAGGTGGGCATCGAGCCGCAAGGCGGTCATCGGCGCGAGTACAAGAACGCCTTCAACATGTTCACCGAGCGTCGCTTCACCGATGCCCACAAAGAAGCGGTGAAGGCCGTGATGGACGACCACTACGCGCAGCTCGTGGCGGGGATCGCCGAGGGGCGAAAGCTCGACGAGAGCGAGGTGCGGTCGATCGTCCAGCGGGGGCCGTTCCTCGCGCCCGAGGCCAAGGAGGCGAACCTGGTCGACGCGCTCGGCTACCGGGACGAGTTTCTGGCCCACGTCCAGGAGAAGGCGGGCGGTGAGGCCGAGCTGCTGTTCGCGTCGAAGTACCTGGAACGCGCCGGCAAGCTCTACGACAAGGGCACCAAGATCGCGCTCATCCACGGGGTGGGGGGCGTGACGCGGGGCGAGAGCGACTTCGACCTCCTCAGTGGGGACACCAGCATGGGCTCGGCCACCGTGTCCGCCGCGTTCCGGGCGGCGATCGAGGACGAGAACGTCAAGGCCATCGTCTTTCGGGTGGACAGCCCCGGGGGATCGGCGGTCGCGTCCGACACCATCTGGCGCGAGACGGTGCGGGCGAAGGAGGCGGGCAAGCCCGTCATCGTCAGCATGGGCAACGTCGCCGGCTCGGGCGGCTACTACGTGGCCGCGGCCGCGACCAAGATCGTGGCGCAGCCGGGCACCATCACCGGATCGATCGGGGTGCTCGGCGGCAAACCGGTGACGCGCGAGGCGTGGAACAAGGTGGGCATCACGTGGGATCGGGTCGCGACCACCGAGGGGGCTCCGTTCTTCTCGACCCTCGAGCCCTACGACGAGGCGGGCTGGGAGCGGCTCAACGCCTGGCTGGATCGGGTCTACACCGACTTCAAGGCCCGGGTGGCCGAGGGGCGAGGGCTCACCGAGGAGCAGGTCGAGAAGATCGCGCGGGGCCGGATCTGGTCGGGGGCGCGCGCCAAGGAGCTCGGGCTCGTCGACGAGCTCGGCGGCCTGGAGACGGCGATCCGCCTGGCCAAGGAGGCGGCGGGCATCGGCGCCGACGAGCGCATCGAGCTGGTGACCTTCCCGCGATCCAAGAGCCTGCTCCAGCAGTACGTCGGTGATGGTCCCGACAGCAGCGAGGACTACGCGGCGGCGCAAGCCGAGGTCGCGACGGGGCTGGAGCGCTTGCAGCCCATCCTCCGCCGCCTCGATCAGGTGGGGCTCACCGCCGACGACCGCGGCGTGCTCACCATGATGCCCGTCGAAATCGGCCAGTTACCGCCGCCCCCGGCTGTCGGCGGTCCCGAAGTGCGA
>CAZYSW010000177.1:3028-5454 GCA_964650105.1 uncultured Nannocystaceae bacterium | reverse complement strand
CGCACCGACAGGACGGGCCGGTCCACCGCCGGCATTTCGCGGATATCCACGCCCCGAAGTGCGATGACGCCCGTCGGCGCGGAAGGCCGCGCCGCCGCGGCTCGCCCGCAGATTCGCGATCTCTCCGCGAGACGGCCCCGGGGGGCGGCGCGCGGCGACACGGCACTCGACGGGGCGACCCTGAGTGGGCGACCATCCTTCGGGGCGAGCCGGCAGCTCGCGAGGCAGGGCTCGTGCCCGGAGGGGGCGGTGTGCTCGGTGGTTCGGATCGAACGCGTCCGTGTGTGGGGCGTTCGATTCTCGGAGGGGCTTCACCCGAGACGGGGTTATGCTAGGCACCGGGTTGGGGTCACGGGGCGAGTCACGTGAGCAGGGCGAGCGTGCCGGGAAAGGCCGTCTCTTTGGGAGCGTCCGGGCACTGCTGCTCGGTGTCGTTCTCCTCGTGCTCGTGAACGCCGTGGTGTTGTTCGTCGCCGTGGAGATGCCCGAGCAAGGCTGGCAGATCCGTGGGCTTCACCACCTCTTCGACGCGGGGCAGCATCTCGGTGTCGGGCTTTGCGCCGCGGTCGGCCTCGCGGCGTGTGGGAAGCTGGGCCTGCGCTACCCCCGAAATCTCCTGTTGCTGGCGGCGTTCTCTTTCGGCATCGGCGCGCTGACGCTGGTCGAAGACGCCTCGGGGTTCGCCCACCGCCTCGTTCCGTCGGCCCCGGGGCTCGGGCTTTGGCTCGTGGTCACGATCGTGTCGGGCGCCGTGGTGCTCGCCGCCGTCGTGGGCCGATTCTCGTCGCGACCGTGGCTGCGGTGGGGGACAGCCCTGGTGGGGGTGGCCGCCATGGCCGTCAACCACTTCATCCTCCCCGACGACTATCCGGGGGCGCACCTGTTCATGGCGATCGCCGCGGTGACGCTGGTCGCATCCGCGTTCGCCGGGGCTCCCCTTCCCACCTGGTGGCCCAGGGTGCAGCGCGCTCTGCCGTGGACTCTCGCCTCGCTGTTCGCCGCATCGACGCTGGCCATCCCCCCGGGGAACACGCTCCTGCTCAACATGCTGCGCCTGGAAGGTGCCGTCGTGACGCCCTTTCTGGCACGGATGGGCGCAGCGGGGAGCGGAGGTGATGCTCACTTCCCGCTCGAGTGGGAGCCTTGGCTTCGCGACCGGGCCACGGCGAAGGCGGTGAGCCCGACCGACGCGGCGATCCTTCCCGAAGACGGAATCGTGATCCTCTTGACGATCGACTCGCTGAGGGCCGATGTGCTCGCCGATCGCCGCCACGACGACCGCTTGCCGAATCTCGCGGCGCTCCGGGACGAATCGGTCTCGTTCACCGAGGCCCGTGCCCCCGGTTCGCAGACCGTCTACACCCTCGCGCAGATGTTCATGGGCACGTACTACTCCATGCAGTACTGGACCGAGATCGAGGGCGAACGCGACCTGTGGCCGCACGAAGACGAGACCCGTCGGTTCCCGGAGATCCTGGCCGAGGCCGGGGTGGCGACGGCGAACTTCGCCACGGCCAAGTGGCTGGTCAACAGGTTCGGAATCGTGCGAGGGTTCACGGAGGACGAGTTCGTCGAGCCCAAGAGAACCCGATACACGTTGACCTCCCGGACGATCCCGAAGGTCATCGAGCGACTGGAGCAGCACCGTGGCGGCCGTCTGTTCATCTATACCCACGCCCTGGATGCTCACTTCACCGTCAGCCCCAAGAAGAAGAAGGCCGAGCCCCTCGAGCGGTATCTGGCCAACCTCGAGCTCGCCGATGCCAGGCTGGGCGAGCTTCGCAAGGCCATCGAGCGCCTGGGGCTCTCCGACCGGGTCGTGCTCATCGTTTCCTCGGACCACGGCGAGGCCTTCGGTGAGCACGACACCCACCATCACCGATCGACCTTGTACGACGAGCTGTTGCGGGTCCCCCTGATCGTTCACGGACCGGGGATCCGGAAGGGCGAGGTGGATGTGCCGGTGACCTTGATGGATCTGGGACCCACGATCCTCGACCTGTTCGGACAGCCGACCCCGGGACACTTCATGGGGCAGACATTGGTGCCGCTTCTGGTCGGCAAGAAGCACGACTTGAAGCGCCCGATCGCGGCCGAGGGGCGGCTCAAGAAGGCTCTGCTGTTCCCTGACGGGTACAAAGCCATCGTGGACGATCGTCACAACACCGCGGAGGTCTACGATCTCGGGCGCGATCGAGAAGAGGCCCACAACCTCCTGGACTCCAGCCAGCAGGCCTTGCGGCGCGTCCAGGTCTTGCGGATGTTCTTCGACACCCACGAGATTCGCCGCGAAGGCTACAGCGTCCCGTATCGCCCGTGAGCGCGTGGCGGGGTCGGTGTGGCGTCGACGGCGACGGGTCAGGCGCTCGGGTCGGCGCGGTGTCGTGAGGCGAGCGATCGGACGCGGCGGCGCCGGAGCGCGGCGG
>CAZYSW010000177.1:0-3018 GCA_964650105.1 uncultured Nannocystaceae bacterium | reverse complement strand
GGCGGGCAGCGCGAGAAGGACGAACGGTGGGGGTGGCGAGGTCGTTCGGCAACCGCAACCGGCGTCCGCCTCGTGCTCGGCACAGACCGACTCGAGGGTGGCGTCGCTGTCGTGGGCCGATTGTGATTGGACGTTGGATCTCAACCTGCAACATCTCCGCGGGCTCGGGCGTGTGCAGGCGCCTGCCCCACGAGGGGGAGCCCTGTCTCGGCGGTTATGCGTGTGCCGGGTCGTTGACCTGCGATCAATCTGATCCGGCGCAACCGATCTGCGTCCGTCCTCGCAAGGTCGGCGAGCCGTGCTCGGTGGGACTGTGCGAGTCCGGGTTGCAGTGTGACGCCGGGGCCGATCCGCCCGTCTGCCGCGCCCTCGCCCAGCTCGGGGAGCCCTGCGCGTCGTGGCCGTGTGGCCAAGGCTCGTACTGTCCGGACGCGCCCGACTCGACCTGCGTACCGCTCGAACCCGATGGTGCCCCGTGCGCGTCCTCCGACGTCTGCGCGTCGCAGCGGTGCGTCGAAGGTCGCTGTACGCCATGGCCCGCTGCGATCTGCAACCGAAGCCGAGCGGCTTCCTCCGCCCCGCATGCCCTTCGATCGCACCGAAGGCTGAGCCGGCGGTCGACATCCCACGTCCCGTCGAGGTCGCGCGCGACGAGGGTGCTGCGCGCCGTTGCGGCGACGCGCGGCATCTCCTCCGACGACGCGATCCGGGCAGGGTGGCGTCGGTCGACGCGCCGCTTTTCGGCTCGCTCTTGCCGTCACAGGATGGGGGAGGTGAAGACCACGGTGTACACGGTGGGGCACGGCGCTCGCTCGATCGGCGAGCTCGTCGCCACGCTGCAGTCCGCGTCCGTGCAACGGGTGATCGACGTGCGTCGTTTTCCGGGGTCGCGTCGTCACCCGCAGTTCGGCCGCGAGGCGCTCGAGCAGGCCCTCGCCGAGGCCGGCATCGGCTACGCGTGGTGGGGCGAGACGCTGGGCGGACGACGGCGAAGAGAGCCCGCCTCCCGGCACCCCGCGTGGCGCGTAGACGCGTTCGGGGCCTACGCCGATCACATGGACACGCAAGCGTGTCGCTCGGCGATCCTCGAGCTCGAGACCCTCGCACGCCGTGAGACGCTCGCGCTGATGTGCAGCGAGACGCTGTGGTGGCGGTGTCACCGGCGACTGCTCGCCGATGCGCTCGCCTTGCACCGCTTCGAGGTCGTGCATCTGCTGTCGCCTACCCAGCGAGCCGCCCACCCACCGAACCCGTCGATGCGTCGAGGCCACGATGGCTGGCCCGTCTACGACGTGATCGCGCCGTGACGACAGACGCGGGCAGGACCGGGAGAAGGCCCGCGAGCCGACGACACCCGTTCTCGCCGCCGCCGGCCGCGTGCTCGACACCTCGCGAGGCGTGCCCGATGCCCTTTGCATCTCGCGCCTGGCCAGCGCCGCCGCCAACAGCGTTCTCACCGGTCACGGGTCCGCGCGGGGCCGTTCGATCCACGTCCGCTTTTTTCCACTTCGGCGGCGCGGGAGGTTGCTATCGTGATCTCGATGCGCGAGGCGGTCCAGGACGCAGCCAAGGCGCTGCGTCGCACGCTCGTGCGCGAGGGGCCGGTGCCCGCCAGGTTCGGAGCGGCGCTGGCCGCAATCCCCCCCGAAGACCGGGACGCATGGTTCGACTTGGTTTGGGACGTCGACGAGCTGCCACGCGACGATCCCGACCTCCCGCGGGGGTGCGTGCCCTACCTGCCGTGCCCGATCGCGACCGTGCTCGAAGCCGTGACGTCGGCCGCGGTCACATGCGACGACGTCTTCGTGGACGTGGGCGCCGGGCTCGGGCGGGCCTTGGTGCTCACGCACTTGCTGACCGGCGCGGGCTGCATCGGCCTGGAAATCCAGTCGCGACTCGTGCAGGCGGCACGAGGGCGTGCGGCGTGGCTGAACCTCGATCGGGTGCGCTTCATCGACGGTGATGCGGCGGACCTGGTCCGGTACATGGCGGTCGGTACGGTCTTCTTTTTGTACTGCCCGTTCGGCGGGCGTCGACTCGAGCGCGTCCTCGACGACCTCGAGGCGATTGCGAGGACCCGGCAGATCCGGGTGTGTTGCGTCGGGATCCCGCCGCTGAACCGGCCGTCTTTCGTCACGCGGACGTCGACCTCCGCGGACCTGGCGGTGTACTGGAGCACCCCGCACCGCGGTGCGTTCGAGGTCGCGAAGCGACCGCACGCGCGTGGGTGACGGTCGCGCTACGCATCCAGCGTTCGTCGTGGCGGCGTCGTCGAGCCGCGGGAATTTCCCCGTGGGCTGCGGAGGCAGGGAGCGGGTCGCAGGACCGCAGGGGCGTCGACGACGAAGCTGGCGGGCCGACCGTGGGTGCGGGTCGAGCGAACGCGCTCCACCCGAAGGGACCGGGCGTCGACCGTGCCGAAGGCGAGGCGTCGATGAACGAGCGCGGACGGTCGTCCGGTCACCGGCGAGGGACACGGATTGCGCAACCGGTCGCGCACCGACGAGGCGATCGCCGATCGCGTGGTCGCCGATCGCGTGACGAGGCCTCGCGCATGCGGGGTGGACTCAGGCGCAGCGCGTGCGTCGGGCCGCCGATCGCGTGCGCTCGGAAGGTCCGAGGTTCGGCCTGTGGACGGACGCGTCGTCGGGTTCGCGGCGTAGATTGTCCCGGGATGGAGACGACATTCGGCGCCGTCCACCTGCGTAGTGTCGGCATCGATCGGGTCCGCGAGTTGGTCGTCGACGCGGTGCGCGAGGAGGGGTTCGTCGCGGTGGAGCCCGACGACCCGAGCGCGGGGGACGGCCTTCGCCGGGTGCTCCTGGTCGACGACGCCGACTGGGTGGCCCTGGCCGACGAGGACGCGGAGCTCGATCCGGGCCTCGTCGAGGACTGGGCGCAGCGACTCTCCGCCGACCTCGGCGTCGTCGCGCTGGGCATCTGGGTTCGAGACAGCGAGTCGGCGACGCTGTGGCTGTACGATCACGGGCGGCTCGAAGGGCTGGTGTCGATTCCGGG
>CAZYSW010000176.1:0-10750 GCA_964650105.1 uncultured Nannocystaceae bacterium | reverse complement strand
GATCTGCTCGCGCGGGCCCAGTTCATCCTCGCGCGCGCGCTGTGGGAATCGCACGACGACCGCAACCGTGCCGTCGAGTTGGCCCGACGCGCTCGCGACCGCGCCCGCGAGCGACCCACGCAAGAAAAGCTGCTCGCGACGGTGGAGGACTGGCTCGAAGACCACGGCTAGCCTTCGGGGACGGGGACCCGGGTGCCGAGCGGCCTCGAGATCCGGTCGGCGAGGGGGTCGTCGTCGATGGGCGAAAGGTGAGGGGCGAGGCGCGGTGTGGGGTACGAGAAATGGGTATGATGGGACATGCGGTCGGATTTCGATCCGTTGCGTGGGGTGGGGTTGGGGGTGATGGTCGTGCTCGGGGGGTGTGGCCCGGTGGTGGACGAGAGTGCCGAGGACTCGTCGGGGACCGAGAGCGACACCGCGGGGACCGACGACGCATCCACGGCCGGCCCGACGTCGCACGATGGCAGCGCGGGAGAAACCTCGGTGGACGGCTCGTCGGGGATGGACGACGACACCGGCGGCGTGCTGTGCGACGGGCGGCCGGGAAGTTGTCACGTGTACCGGTTCGACTGCAGCGAATCGATCTGTGGCCCGCGCGGTTTGCTGGACGAGCAAGGGTGCGTGCGCACCGGATGTGGTTGGGACGACGAGTGTGAGCCGGGTGCAGCGTGCTATCGCCCGGCCTTCTTCGAGCAAGACGGGTGTATGCCGAGCAGTTTTTCCTGCGAGGACGACGAGGCGACGGCGTCGTGCCAGTGCGGGAGCACGCTGGATTGCAACCCGGGCGTGGGGATGTGCGTCGGGCCCGACGCGTACCCGGAGGCGACGCGCGGTCCCTCGACCGGGGACCTCGATCATGCGTGCGCCCCCAACGACGGTCCCGCGTTCACGGTCCGCTTGGGCGGGTTGGGCACGTGCCCGGTCGACGAGGGGCAGATCGTGGTGACCTTCGACCATCTGCTACCGCTTCGGCCCCCTGGAGATCCAGGCCCAGGGGCGTGGGACGGTCACCCTCGGACAGATGCAGGTCTCCGTGGTCGCGGCGGAGGTGATCCTGGACGCGATCGAGGACGGAAGGGCCCAGGGGTCCTACAAGGTCTGGATCGCCCAGGAGACGTGGTTTGCGGGCACCATGGAGCTCGACGATTGCGACACGCCCCCGCAGTGCGGATGATCGTCGATTCGCCGCGCCAAGGCGCGTGGTCGCGACCCGTTCAGCGCCACGCTCGGTGGGCTGGTCAGTCTCGACACCTGTCCGCCTGGGGGCTGCACTGGAAGCGGACGTGGATGTGGGACGTATGGCCCTTGGAGTGGTGGACCTTGGCCATGACGCGGTCGATGTCCTCGTCGGAGGCGCCCAGGCGCATGGCGACGGCGCGAAGGCGGGCGAAGAGCTTGCGTTCGAGGAAGATGACCTGCACCGCGCCGGTGTCGACGAACGACCGCACGAGCAGCCACGTGGCGTGCCAGTCGATCTCCTCGCGGTCGAGAGGGCCCTCGTGGTCGACCCAGGGCATGGCGGGGAGGCGGATGTCGGCGTCGCGACCGCTTTGATGGGAGCGGTGAGGCGAGAGTCGACGGCCGGTGCGACGACTCAACGCGCCGATGAAGATCTTGCCCTTGTATCCGCTGTCGAGGCGAAAGTCGGCGATGGCCTTCTGGATGTTGTCGACCGCCAGCGAGGTCCCGTACGCGAGCCTCGCGTGACGGATGGTGTACAGCTCGCTTTCGGGCAACGGGACGCCGTTGATCAGTCGCCCCCGGTTGGGCCGACCCGCGGAGACGCCGTCGTCCCGGACGTCGACGATGGCGTCACGCGGGTCGCCGGGTCCGGGATCGAAGGTGAGCCCCGAGGGGAGCCACATCACCAGGCGCGCGCCCTCGGGGAGCGTGCGGCGCTTGATGTAGGCGTCGTTCCACACGCGGAGCTGCTCGACCGTGACGTCGTAGCGCGCCGCGATGTCGTCCCAGGTTTCCTTCTTGCGTACGCGGTGCGTCGTCTTCTGCCGCGGCGTGGTCCGCTGGCGGGGCTTGAGCTGCAGCACGACGTGCCTGGGCAACTTCTTCTTCAGGTCGATGCCGTTCCAGGCCTGCAATTCCTCAAGGGTGACGCCGTAGTGTCGCGCGACGTCGGCGATGGACTCGCCCGTGCGCAGGCTATGGCGGATCCATGGCGTACCCTCCTCCTGCGCACCGAGCAGCCACAGGCCCAACGCCAACCGACCGATCACGACCACGACACCAACATGGTACCTGCCGCCCGGGCGTCCAGCGGAGCGCGGGGCGGGAGCCCGGCCGGTCGCCGTGGCTCATGAGCGATCTCGACCCTCGAATGTCAGCGACATTTCACGGATTACACTCGACCGAGTCGCGCGTCTCCGCCAACGCGCGCCCGTCCTGGTTCGGATGCTCACGCTGCGTCGCCGTCGTCGGAGTAGCCCATCCGCGCTTGCTCGCGCAGCGTCTCGCCCAACAGACGACATACGTCGGTGGTGGTGAGGATGCCGGCGAGCTTCTCCCCCCGGAGCACGATGGCCGCGCCCGCGCGCCGCTCGGCCATCTGCAGGACGACGTGGTCGAGGCGCTCGGTGATGTCGACGACGAAGGGCTGGCGATTGCAGACCTTGCCCACCGGCACACCCTCGGTCGGCAGGTTGGCCTGCAACCCCTTGGCGACGCGGATGTCTCGATCCCACAACAGCCCCACCAGCTTGCCGTGCTCCATCACCGGCAAGTGCTGGATCCGGTGCTCGTGCATCATGGCGAGCGCTTCGCTGATGTCGGCCTCTCCGTCGATCGAGTACGGAAAGGGCGTCATCACGGCCATGATGGCGGGGATCCGCTTCACGTGGGGCAGTCCGGAGCGAGCGCGCGGTCAGAGTACCTCGGACCGCTGGTCTCCAGCAACGGTCACTTGCGAGGTCGTGCGGAGGTCGGGACCGTGCGTGACGCGTTCGGCGGAGTGCGACGTGCGGAGGTCGGGGTGGTCCGTGCCGTGTTCGGCGGAGTGCGATGCGCGGTGGGTGGCTGCCGAGCCGGTGGGGATGCCGCCAGCTTGGGTCCGACCACCAAGAGGCGCAGGCGATCGCCTTGGCGACGCAGCACGATCTTGGTCGGCTCCCGGCCCGCGCTGAGCGACAGGACCTGACTGCCCGTGGCGTCCTGCAGGACGGGGACGAGCGCACTCGGCTCGACCGCGAGGGTGGCCGCGAGCAGATCGCCGCGGCTGTCGTTGGCCGGCGTTGCGTCGGCGATCTGCTGCAGCCAGTCGGCGAGGACGTTCGAGGCGTCGGGTCCCGCGACGAACATTCCCGTGCCGGCGCGCGGCGGAAAGGCGATGGCGACGCGCAGGTCTCCCCGCGCGTCGACGAGGGCCGCAAGCTCGGGCGGGACCTGCTTGCGCGCGTTTTCGAGGGCGACCACGTGGATCGGCACGCCGTTCACCTCCAGCTTCTTCTTCTGGAAGCGCACGGACGGAACGCTGCTGCCGAAGCCCAGCGACTTGGCCAGACCCAGGTTGCTCATCACGCCGGTCATGAAGTGCACCAGCGCGCCGTCGGTCTTCTTGGGATCGTCGGTCCCGAAGGCCAGAAGGACGTGCCTGGACGGCCCGATGCCCACCATGACGCGACCGTTCCAGCTCCGTAGCACCGCGTTGGCGCGGCGAAGGAGGTCTTCGAGGTTGCCGCGGACGAGGAAGCTCTGCTTTTCCACCGTCCGCGTGGCGCGGCTGATGATGGTGCGGACGGTCTGCTCGTGTTGCGCGTAGCGAGTGCTGACGCCGACGGCGACCTGCGGAGCCTCGAGGATGCCCGGGAGGGCACCGTCGGCCAGCTTGTCGAAGTCGGGGATGTCTCGGGGCACGCCTTCGGTCTCGAGCTCGAAGGCGTGCAGCCCCTGTCCGCGGACCGTCACCCGCTGCACCGGCAGCTCGACACCCCAGGCGCGGGCCTGGGTCGCGTCCACGGTGACGAAGAACGGCTGCTTGCCGTAGGCGCGGGCGAGCTCGCGGCCGGTGGCGATACCGGGCAGGGTATCGGCCAGCGTCAGGGTGGCGGCGTCGCGATCGAGGTAGGCGAGCTTGGGTCCGTGCTCCCCGGGGGGCCGCGCAAGGGCCACCGCGCCGAACTTGCCCTCGGCGGGCAGCCCCGAGAGCAGTCGCGCCGCGTCGTCGAGGTGAGACCGCGCGATCGGAACGTGCACGATCGACTGGCCCTCCACCACGGCGCCGTCCCAGGCGCGGGTGGGGTCGATCCAGGGGGCGACCTTCGCTTCGAAGGCGTCACCCCCTCGGGTGGAGAGTCGGCGCAAGAGCGCGATGGGATCGTCGTCGTCGGGTTGGGGCGTGTAGGCGGCCGCGGTCCGGAGCACCTCGTCGGGGCTCTGCAGGTGAACCGCCGCGACCGGATGGTCGGGCAGCCGCAGCGGTTGCGGCATGCCGGGGGGCCGCGGCTTTCGGACGGCTTTGGCCCTGTCGGGCCCCGACGTCCCGGACTCGGTCGTGCGCTTGCAGGAAGGGCCAGCCAGGCACAAGGCCAAGCCCGCCGCGATGGCGAGGCGGGGGAGCGCGTTCATGGGCGGAGCTTGGACGAAGCTAGCAGGGGGAAAAGTTTTGCGCACCCCGCGAGGCCGTGACCGGCGCCACCTTCGATGGGACTAAAATTCGATCCGCCAGACCAGCTTTGCGCCATTGCTCTTGAAGTAAGCCCGTACGAAATGTCGCTGGCGCAGTCGCTGATTCTTCCAGATCTCGAACAGCGACATGCCGCTGGTCGCCAGCGAACCGAAGGCCGAAGCCATGCTGGGCAAGGCGCTCGCATGGGCGGTCCACACCGCATCTCGGGTGTCGACATCGTGCAAGAGCGCGGGCACGCGGAAGTCGAGGTCGCCGGAGGTTCGAAGGCCGAAGTCGTCCTCGAGGGCCAGCCGTGCCCACGTCAGCTCGTAGCCGAAGCGAGGTGCCAGGCCGGCGTGCGGCTGGTGGTTCGCCCGGAGGGATTCGGCGCGCTCGAGGACGAGGTCGTCGCCGCCCTCCGCCGCGGTGGCGGCACCGGGAGCCAGGGCCAGCACCAGGCACACCAGGCCCGCCGTGCGCCATCCACCGACGCATGCTCCATGCCCGGATTTTCGCGGGTCCGCTGCGTCACCCATCGCCTTCCCCTCCGGCCAGGTTGAGCAGTCTCGACGTGTCGACTCGATGAGAAACATTATAGGAGCGCGTCTGGGCGCCTCGGAAGAGGGCTTGTCCGGCTTTGTTGGAAGGCGGGACCACCGGCATTTCGCGAGCTCGCAGAGGCGATCTGCTCCATCGAGGGGCGAGGTGTGTTGCGGTAGGCATTCGAGATCGCGGGTGCGGCGGCGACCGAATCGGTCGGCCGACGCCGTCGGCGCCGGCCGGCGGCGGAGGTGTGCAGTGGAATCGCGTCGACGTGGGGTCTGCATGGAGGGCGGTCGGCTCGCTGGCCTGCCTCGGTCCCTTTTCGGGTGTGGCCCCGGTGGGTTCCCGCATCGGCGTCCTACGATGCCGAGGGTCGGGTGCTCGTGAGCGGCTGCAGCCGGGACGTGCCGTCGGTCTCGAGGCCGTCGGTGTGCGTCCGCGCCCGGGCAGACGCCGTCGGAGATTGCGTCCGCCGGGCGCGACGATCCGAAGGGCCGTGGGCTCCAACGACGAGCGAGCGATCGATGAAGAGACGGGCTGCCGGATTCGAGCCATGGAGCCTCGTGTTGAGTTGCGAGCACGCCAGCCCCCGGATCCCCCGCAGGTACCTGTACCTGTTCGAGGGCGACGAAGGGGTGCTGCGAAGCCATCGTGCCTACGATCCCGGGGCGCTCGAAGTGGCCCGGGCGCTCGCGCGCAGGTTCGGCGTGGACGTCCACGCGGGACGATGGAGCCGGCTGCTCGTCGACCTGAACCGGTCCCCGTCCAACCGGGCGGTGTTCTCGGCATGGTCGCGCAAGCTCCCCGCGCACGAGCGGGCGGTCTTGTCGAGCGAGGTGCACGCTCGACACCACGATGCGGTCGCCGAGGCCGTGCGCGAGGCGATGCGCCATCGGCCGGTGGTCCACGTGTCGGTCCACACCTTCGCGCCACGCCTGCGGGGTGTGGTGCGAAAGGCCGACGTGGGGCTCCTGTACGACCCCGGCCGCACGTTCGAACGCGAGGTGGTGACGCGCTGGAAGCAGCGCCTCGAGCAGTGGCCGGAACTGACCGTGCGTCGCAATTACCCGTATCGGGGAGTGAGCGACGGACTCACCCGCCGTCTGCGGCGAGCGTTCCCCGATCGCCGCTATGCGGGGATCGAGCTGGAGCTCGACCACGGCCTGTTGGAGTCGCCCACGACGTGGGGCTGGCTGAGGCGGGCGGTGGTGGAGTCCCTCGCCGCGACGATCGAAGGCGAAGGTTCGTCGGCGAGGCCACGGCGCGCGCGGTGATCCGATCTCGGCGGCGCAGGCGAGATCCTGCGCGACCGGCAAGGTGACCGTGTGGCGGTGCGGGCGTTTTCGCGACGCGTCGCGATCGACGGCCGGCGCCGACGTCGAAGCCGGCGCCGACGTCGAAGCCGGCGCCGGCGAGGCGAGCGGCGGCAGAGAGCGGCGCAGCGTTCGAGCCGTCGTCGGGCGAAGGGGCGTCCGGGAGCTCGCCTCGGGCGCGGCACGAGCCAAGGCGTGGTCGAGGACGTCGCGCAGCCCAGGGCGGCGATGGAAGCGTTCGACGGCCGCCCCGCCGCAGGCCGGCGAACGAGCCGTCGTTTTCGTGGCGCGGGGATCGAGGTGTGCCAGGCCGCGCTTGGAGGAAGGAGAACACCCGATGAAGGTTCCAAGCGCACGGATTCCCGCATCGCTCGGGGCGCTGCTCTTGGCGGGCTGCGCGTCGGCGCCGCGGGAGCAGTTCACGGATACCCAGGCCGCGATCCGGGCTGCGGAGGAGGTCGGCGCACAGAAGCACCCGGAGGCTTCGCTGCACTTGCTCTTGGCCCGGGAGCAGCTCGAGGAAGCCAAGGCCTTCATGGCGGACGAGGACTACCGGAAGGCGCAGCACATCCTCGAGCGCGCCGAGCTCGACGCCGAGCTGGCCATCGCGCTCGCGCGCCGGGAAGGCGTTCGCGAGGACGCCCACAACGCCTGGATGGAGGTGCAGAGCCTGCGGCGGCAGTTCGAATGATCCGGCTCGACGCGGTCGGGCGGTCAGGGAGGAGGGCCGACGCGGCCCTCGTAGCGCACCGTCGCGGTGAGCCGACGAACGGTCGCGATCGAAAGGAGTGACGAAGGTGACGGAACGAAAGACTCTTCCCAAGGTGAGGCGCGTTGCTGCCCTGGTGCTCGTGAGTGCGGGAGCGGGGCTGGTCGCGTGCGCGGGGCAACCAGTCGACGAGCTGGTGGATGCTCGCAAGGAGTACGAAGCGGCGCGAACGGGGGTGGCCATGGAGAAGGCCCCCGACCGCGTCTACGAGGCACAGCAGGCCCTCAAGAAGGCCGAGCGAGTGCGGCAAACCGACCCGGGATCCAACAAGGTCAAGCACTACGGCTACATCGCCAAGCGCAAGGCCCAGCTCGCGCAGGCTTACGGTGACATCGCGGCGGCTCGCGAGGAGGCCGACCAAGCCCAGGTGGCCTACCGCGACATGCTCGAGCAGCTCGCCCAGCTTCGCCGGGAGATCGAGCGGCATCAGCTCATGGCGACGCAGGAGATGGCCGAGCAGGAGCGGCAGGCCCGGCTGGCCGCCGAGGAGCGGGCCGACGACGCTCAGAGTCGGCTGGAGCAGGAGCTGGAGAAGGTGGGGCAGGTTCGGGAGGACGCCCGCGGGATGGTGATCACCATGCCGGGCGCGGTCCTGTTCGAGCACGACCAGGCGACGCTGTCGAGCTCCGCACGTGCGCGTCTGGCCGAGGTGGCGCGGGTGCTCTCGGAGCATGCGACCGATCAGCAGATCACGGTCGAGGGGTATACCGACTCGACCGGTCCCGCCGACTACAACGACAAGCTGTCCCAGCAGCGCGCCGAGTCCGTGCGGCAGTACCTGATCCAGCAGGGGATCGAGGCCGACCGGATCGAGGCCGTCGGGCGCGGCGAGGCGAACCCCATCGCTCCCAACGACTCTCCTTCCTCGCGGGCGATGAACCGGCGCGTCGAGATCGTGATCAGCCGCGAAGGCCGAGATTCCATGTAATTTCGGACGGCCTGAAACGGCCCGCCGCATCGTGGTGTCATAGCCCCGATGCGACGGGTCTTTTCGCGTCTTCAATCTCTGTTCGTGGCGCTCGTTGCGCTCGCGGTGGTCGCGTGCGCGGGCAAGGATGCGGCGACACGTGCGCCCCACGAGGCCTCTGCGGCCGCCGGCGACGGCGAAGACCTGCAGGCCAGGCTCGCACGGCTGGGGCCGCGGCTCGAACGAGCCATGGAGGAGTACCGCGTACCCGGGATGGCGATCGCCGTCGTGCGGGGCGACGAGGTGATCTATCGCGCCGGGTTCGGCGTCGCCGATCGAGAGACCAACGCACCGGTCGAGCCCGAGACCCTCTTCGCCATCGGCTCGGCGACCAAGGCGTTCACGGCGACGCTGGTCGGGATGCTCGTCGCGGAGGGCAAGCTGGGGTGGGACGACCCGTTGCACCGCCACGTGCCGGAGCTGAAGCTGAACGTCGAGGGCGAGGGCGAGGCCACCTTGCGGGACGCGTTGTCTCATCGCACCGGGTTTCCGCGCATGAGCCTCCTGTGGATCGGAGGGCAGGTTCCGCGCGAGGAGATCTTCGTCCATGCGTCGAAGGCCGAGCCGACGGCGAAGCTCCGGGAGACATTCCGCTACAACAACCTGGTCTACATGGCGGCGGGCGAGGCCAGCGGCCGCGCGGCGGGCATGTCGTGGGAGACGCTGGTGAAGGCCCGGTTGCTCGAGCCGCTGGGCATGAGCAGCGCGACGGTGTCGATCGAACAGGCGCGAGCCGATGCGCGTCTGGCTCGCGGCTATCAGTGGGAGGACGACGAGCAGATCTTCAAGGTGATGCCCATGCGCGATCTGGGGGTCGTCGCGCCGGCCGGGGCGATCGTCGCCAACGTCGACGACATGAGCCGCTGGCTTCGCTTGCAGCTCGGGCGCGGGACGTTCGAGGGCCGAGCACTGGTCGACGCGAAGATCGTGGAGAAGACCTGGACGCCGCAGATCGACGTGGTGCCCGGCCAGGTGCAGTACGGGCTCGGGTGGTTCGTCCGCAAGTGGAGAAACCATCGCCTCATCGAGCACGGCGGCAACATCGACGGGTACGCCGCGCAGGTGGCGATGCTGCCCGACCAGGGGTTGGGCTTCGTGCTTCTGACGAACGTGACCGAAACGCCGCTGCAGATGGCTTCGATCGAGATCGTGTTCGACACGCTGTTGGGTGAGCCCAAGGAGGCGTCCGAGGAAGATCTGTCGCCGTACGTCGGAACCTACGTGGCGAATTTCGCGACGTTTCGCGACACGCCGTTCACGGTGACCGAGGCGTCCGGGAAGCTGTTCGTCGACGTCCCCGGGCAGCTCAATTTCGAGCTGGAGCCTCCGGGGCCCGACGGCAAGCGGCCCTTCTCGCTGACGAACACCATTGCGGTCTCCTTCGATCCGCCCGAGGACGGCAAGAGCATGGTCCTGCGCCTGTACCAGGCGGGGGCGGAATTCGAGGCGTTCCGGCAGGGGTACACGCCACCGGCCGAAGTTCCGCTCGAGGAACTGGCGCCGCTGCGTGGCGAGTACGAAAACGAGGCGGGCACCTTCAAGATCACCGTGGTGGACAATCGCCTCGCCCTCGACATCCCCAAGCAGGGGCTGCTGCCGCTGCGGCGAGAGTCGGACGGGACGTGGGTTCCGCGGCCCATCGCCGGGCCGACGGTGCACTTCGAGGGCGCCGGACCCGGGGGCCCCCGCAAGATGATCATCGGGGAGGGCGAAAAGACGGTGGAGTGCTCGCGCAACGCGAGCCACGGCGAGCTCCCCACCGTCGATGCGCTGCTCGAGCGCAAGCGCGTGGATGCCTTCGGGCGCGCGCTCGCCAAGGCCGGCGTGATTCAGGTCCGCGGGAGGGTGAAGGTCCCGCAGGCAGGGATCGAGGGGCGTGCAGCGCTTTGGTTCGACGCCGAGGGGCGGTCGGTGACCTTGCTGGACTTCGGTCGATTCGGTTGGGTACGGGACGTGTTGCTGGGCGACCGCGCCTGGTCGGAGAGCTCGCTGTCGCCGACCGACGAGCTGAAGGGCGATCATCTGGCGCAGGCGCGTCAGAGGCATCCGGCGGTGGTGCACGGGGACTGGCGCCGGGCGTTCGACACCATCGAGGTGAACGGCGTCGGCAGCGACGGCGGTCGATCGCTCGTGCACGTGAAGCTACACGGCGAGGGGCTGCCCCCGGTGTCCATGGCCGTCGATGCGAAGACGGGTGACGTGCTCCGGCTCGACGAGAATCACCTGACGCATTTCGGCACGATCCCGACGTCGTGGGAGTACGGCGACTACCGGAAGGTGCACGGCATTCGCTTCCCGCACCGCATGAAGTCGTCGACGGACCAGACGGGTGAGATCGTCGTCGAGGTCGAGTCGGTCGAGGCCCTCCGAACGCCGCCGGGCGAGCTGTTCCCGACCCGACCCGGCGAGAAGCTGGACCGGCTCGTCCCTGCGCAGTGAGGCCGCGCTTTCAGCCGGCAAGGCAGCAGAGCGTCAAGGGCTCGGTGGGGACGGCGTCGCCGGTGTCCGCCCGAAGGGGGGCAGCTCGCGACGATCTCGGGGGA